>JAGNDY010000124.1 GCA_018003655.1 Candidatus Nanopelagicales bacterium | reverse complement strand
GCGGCCTTGCGCTTCGCCGCCCGGGCCTCGGCGCGTGCCTTGGACTTGGCAGCTCGGGCCGCCGCGTCCGCTCCGGGCAAGGCGGCCGGAACAACGACCGAACCATCCTGCCCTGTGACAGCGGACCCGTTGACCGAGGCCGCCGTATCTTGCCCCGGGGCAGCCACTGCGTAAGCGGCCGTCAAACCCAGTACGGCGGTGGCAGACAGTCCGGCGGTCGCGATGCGGGCGGCCCGGGCCGGGTGTCGGCGCCCGGGGTCGTTAGCCGCGCTAGTCATCTCGACCGTCCGAACCATGATTGTCGGAACTCTCCGGCGGGTGGTACTCGCTGTGGTCATCGGAGCCTGCGGACTGCCCGTAACCGTCGTCACCATGTGAGGATCCGGAGTTCCCGCTCGATTGGCCCGAGTCGGGTCGGCGGGATCCACTGGAGCCCGACCCAGACGACTGGTAACCATCCGATCCCGCCCCGGTTTGGCCAGATCCAAATTGTGCGTAGTCGCCACCTACGGAGCCCGCCGAACCTTGTGCGGCGAGTCTGGCGGCACGCCGTTGCGCCGCCTTCTTCTTTGCTTCGCGCTCCTTTGCCTGCTTGGCCTCGCGCTCCAGCTTCTTCTGGGCGGCCACGGCACGGACCGGATCGACCGCCTGTTCGGCGGCCTGGAGTGATTGAGTCGAGGAGACCTCGGCTGAACTCGAGGCGCTCAGTATTTGGGTGTTCACAGCCGCGGCAGCCGCCCCGGCTACCAGCACCCCGGCAATTGACAGGGCGGTGGCGACGCTGACTTTTCGCATTGGTCCTCCTCGGTGTTTCGCCATCTCGTGCCGTCCCAGCCGTGGGTCTGACTGGCCGGGACCGTTGCATCGAACGTATTGGTACCCGAGTGAGGTTTCGACAGGCTAACTTCCAAGACTTAGCCAAGAAGTCGCTTGATTGCTCAGATGGCGCAGTCCAAACCGCCTCCCCCACGGCCTCGAGGCAGCACAATGAAGTGTGCTCGTACTCCTCGTCGAAGACGATCCTGCGGTGGCCGCTGGTGTGCGTGATGGGCTGACCGCCAACGGCTACACGGTTCATCACGTTGCCACTGGAGCCGAGGCGCTCAAAGCTGCCGGTGCGATGCCGTCTCCGGAGCTTGTACTGCTCGATCTTGGACTTCCGGATATCGACGGTCGCGACGTTTGCCGCTCGATCAGGAACGCCTCGGCGGTACCGATCATCGTGATCAGCGCCCGCGACGACGAGGTCGATAAGGTTGTCGGCCTGGAACTCGGCGCCGACGATTACCTCACCAAACCGTTCGGCATTCGCGAGCTAATCGCGCGGATCAGGGCGGTCTTGCGCCGTGTCAATCCACCCCTGTCCAACTCGTCGACGGACAACCCAACCGCCCAAGATGTCGGATCCCTCAGCATTGACCGCCGCACCCAGCGCGTCTATCTGCGTGGCGTGGAGATCTCACTGACCAACAAGGAGTTTGGCCTCTTGAGCTTCCTGGCTGAGGACCCCGGAGCCGTCTGCCGGCGGACGGAGATCCTCAGCGAGGTGTGGGAAACGGATTGGTACGGTCCGACAAAGACCGTTGATGCCCACGTCGCGTCCCTGCGCAAGAAGCTCGGCGATGCGGATTGGATTGAGGCCGTCCGCGGTGTGGGTTTTCGACTCGTTGAACCCGGGGCTAGCGGGTGAAGTGGCGGCTGGTTGCGGTTTTGCTCGCGTTGACGACCTTGGTCCTCCTGGTCCAGGACGTTCCGCTGGCGGCTTACCTGCGCACGATCGAGTCCAATCGGATCATCACCGAATTGCAGCGGGACGCGTTCCTGCTAGCCGGCCGATCAGAAGACACCCTGCAATCGGGAACCGCGCTCAACGACGCTGAGCTCACCGCAGTTGTCACCGCATACGGGAAATCGAAGGGCGCCGACGTCGCAGTCGTCAACGCCGAAGGAATCTTGGTTGCCTCGAGCGGGCCCGAGTTGCAGGTCGGGCGATCGTTCGAGACCCGTCCGGAGATTCAGCAAGCCCTGGCAGGACAGACCGCATCGGGGGAACGGGAATCCACCACGCTGGGGACGCGACTGCTCTACGTCGCTGTGCCTGTCCTTTCAGGTCGCGACACCCTGGGTGCGATCCGACTGACCTACCCTGCTGCCGAGCTGGACAAGCGGGTCAACGATCGGGTCAAGGGAATTGGAATAGTCGCCCTCCTGACCCTCATCGCAGCCGCTGTGGTTGCTTTCCTCTTGGCCGGAACCATCACCCGCCCACTGCGAAGGCTCCAAGCGACCACGGCAGAACTCGCCAGCGGAGATCTGACCGCGCGGGCGGATACCACCGCAGGGGCACCAGAGCTGCGTTCGTTGGCACGAAACCTCAACACCATGGCGGATCGGCTGGACTCGTTGATCGAGTCCCAGCGCTCCTTTGCCTCGGATGCATCCCACCAACTCCGCACTCCGCTGACTGCGCTGCAGTTGCGATTGGATCAGGCGGCGCAGGCGCTCCCGCATGATCCGGCCGACGCCTCCGAGCCGTTGGAGAACGCCAGGGCCGAAACCGAACGACTGCAATTGCTGATCGAAGGTTTGCTCCACCTAGCCAGGGCCGAGGGTGCCAAGCCCCACCTGGTCGCCATGGATCTGGCGGAGGTGGCGACCGATCGGATCGCCATGTGGCAGCCACTTGCTGAGGAGCGCGGCATCAACATCCATGCAAATGCTGCTGCGGACGCTCAGATCGTCGCCTTCCCAGGAGCTCCGGAGCAGATTCTGGACAACTACCTAGACAATGCGATCTCGTTCAGTCCTGCTGGGTCGACCGTGACTGTGGCGATCGACGTGGACCGCAGAGCCCCGGTCCCCGCAACAACATTGCGGGTAATCGACGACGGCCCGGGCCTGACTGCGGACAAACGTGCCCGTGCATTCGATCGTTTCTGGCGTGACCGCGAAGGAAATGCCGGTACCGGGCTGGGTTTGGCTATCGTCAGCCAACTAGCCGAGGCATGCGACGCGAGCGTCGAACTGCGGGAGGCCGCGGACGGTGGCACCGAAGCCGTAGCGATCTTCCGGCGGCCGTGACGGCCATCGGATGGCGCCTCGTGGTGAGTTCAGGATTCGGAGTGCTCACGTAGGTAGGTGGCGAAGTTGGCAACGAACAGGGGCTGCATGTCGCCCACGCTGTCCTCACCGAATGACTCCCGAGCCGCTGCGACCAACTCCACCAGGGTGCCGCTGATGTCCCCGAGCGAGCCCCCCTCATCAGCGGTCGCCTGCATAGCTGGCGTGTGCCGGAAGAGGTCATAAAAGAAGCCGACGTCGTGGCGCTTTTCAGCAAGATCAAACGCCTTGTCGCGCAATTCTTCGTACGGCAGGTCCTCGTAGTCCACGTCGGCGACCTTACCCGCTCGCGGTCGGAGATAGCGCCTCAGGCTTTGTCGGTCCTGCGAGGGTTGCTCGGCAGGACCCAGTCACCGGCGGATTCGTCGACACTCGCCGATTGCTTGTCTGGGTCGTCATCACCCGGCAGCCGACAGATGTGCTCCAACCAGAGAGCGGCCAGGACCAGCAGAAACCCGGCCAGGACGGCGGCTAACGCATTGATGAAGCGCTGCTGGGCAGCTGCGTTGTCCAGTTGGCTCAGGAGTTGAACCGCAATGCCCGCGTAGAAGCCGGCGACCAAGGCGCCAGTTCGCGAGGCAGCCATGGCCAGCGCCGCCGTCCGGGCCGCAACGAACGGGCTGACTGGTCGAGTGCCCTTTGCGCGCAGGATTCGCGGCCGAATAGTCAGTGCCCAGATGAATAGCGCTACGGCGAGCAACGCCAAGGTGGCAGCGGCAGTCCACGGCACCGGCAGCGATCGGCCGACCAGGCTCTGGAACAGGTCAACAGTTGCCCAACCGACGACACCGGCAAGCCCCGCCAAGATGAGCAGCAAGGTCGGGCGTGTAGTCGTCACGGTGTCACCGTATGCCCTTCGGGCAATGTAAGGAACAGGTCCTCGCGCTGGCGAATCCCCTCGGTTCCCGCGTCGCCGAGCGCAGTCAACGCGTCGGCAACCCGGATGGTCGTTCCAGAGATCACGTAGTCGGGGTCCGCACCCGCCCAAGGCACCAAGACGAAGCCGCGCTCGCGCGCCCGTGGATGGGGAAGGATCAGCGCCGGATCGCTGCTCAGGATGTCCTCGTAGTCCAGCACATCAACGTCCAGGGTCCTCGCACCCCACCGAACATCACGAGTCCGGCCACACTCGGCTTCCGCGAGCTGAGCCAGCGCAAGCACCTCTATCGGGGGCAACGTCGTCTCAATGATCAGCACGGCATTGAGGTAGTCGGGCTGATCGGGCCCACCGACTGGATCGGTCTCCACGAGCGGCGACACCGCGATGGCCCGAACTGC
>JAGNDY010000123.1 GCA_018003655.1 Candidatus Nanopelagicales bacterium | reverse complement strand
GGACGGCGAACGCGCCATGGTCCCGGGCCCGCCACTGCCCAGCCATCGGTGGTCGCGACGTCGTAGGCGGGCATGTCGGTGCGAGCGAGCAGCGGTTCGGCCAGGACCCCGCCGACCGCCTCCTCCGGAGTCGCCACGACCGGCTCCAGCCGTCGACGGAAGCTGCCCGCCCGGCGACGCGCCTCGGCCCATTCGCACGGCTGTATCGATTCCATCGGCGCCAAGCCTGCCCGGTGATGCGGTGGCGGAGGAAGGCGGGTCGCGGGTTGCGCGGCGCTGTGTCTGCCGGGCGAGGGCGCCCCGGCCGCTGGTTCGGGGTTGCGCACGGCGCAGGATGGTGGATTCTCGACGGTGGACGTCGACGATCCACCATCCTGGGTGGGTTGGGGTCGTAGCTGCCTTGGGGCAAGATGGGCTAGCCCGTGTGCCGACGAACGACGACCAAGGAGAGGGATCGACAATGACCCAGCAAGTGTGCTTGGTTGGCTGCGGGCGGTGGGGGTCGCTGATCTGTCGGGATCTGGTCACCCTGGGCGTGGAGGTCACCGTGGTCGCGCCGACTGAAGGTCCCCGTCGCAACGCGGCCGAACATGGCGCCCACCGGGTCGTCGACGCACTAGCTGACGTGGGCGAGGTCGACGGCTACGTCGTGGCAGTCCCGACCGATCAGCACTTCGCTGTTGTGCAACAGCTGCTCGCAACCAACGCGCCGATCTTCGTCGAGAAGCCGTTGACGGACCAGCTCGACCAGGCTCGCGACTTGATCGCCGAGGCCGGTGATCGCATCTTTGTGATGGACAAGTGGCGCTACCATCCGGGGATTCTCAAACTGGCCGAACTCGCCCGGTCCGGTGAGTTGGGTGAGATTCAAGGGATCCACACCACTCGGCGCCAGTGGGCCAGCCCTCATCCTGATGTCGACGCGGTTTGGATCCTGATGCCGCATGATCTGTCTATTGCGCTTGAGGTACTAGGTGAGGTACCGCCGGTGGAAGCTGCGCTCGGGGTTGCTGATGGTGACTGGTTCCAGAGCCTGGTGGCCAAATTCGCCGAGCCTGGGAAGCCGTGGGTTGTTGTTGATGTTGGAGTTGGCAACGACGGGTTCGATCGGCAAATCCAAGTACAGGGCTCCAATGCCGTCGGGGTGCTGTCCGACGGGTGGGCGGACTCGATCCAGGTACTGCGCGAGGTTGCCGGATCCATGGATCCGCAGCGCGAGATAGTCCCAACGCCGGGCGAGCTTCCCCTACTCGCCGAGTTGCGTGCCTTCGTCGAGTATCTGGCTGGAGGTCCCGCACCCAAGTCATCCGGGCCGGAGGCGCTGTTGTTGATCGAGCGAATCGACGAGGCGCGGCGTGTTGCATTGGCGAACATGCGCTCGTGACCGAGGACCGCGTCTTGGTGATGATCCCGGCGCACCGCGCGGGACCGCTACTCCCATTCGCGGTGAGATCCGCTTTGCGACAAGACTTGCCTGCGGATGCGTCGCTGCGGGTGGTGATCCTTGGCGACGGAGTGGATGACTTGACGCGGGCGGCCGCCGAGGAGATGTCGGAGGATCCGGCGGTTGAGTTTGTCGACTATCCCAAGGGGGAGCGGCACGGCGAAGCGCATCGAAACAAATACCTGCTGACCGCCGAGGATGACGTCGTGGTCTACCTCGGCGAGGATGATTTGATCGCGCCCGACCACGTGTCCACTGCGCTAGATGTGCTGTCGCACAGCGACTTCTGCTACCCGCTGCCCGTGTTCTGGTTCGGCTGCGGCGCCTTTGAGCGATTCATACCCGTCGACCTGACCGATGACGAGCAGCGCGACTACATCCGCAATCGGACCAACCGAATCTCGCTCTCGGGGGTCGCTCACACGATGGCGGGCTACCGCCGACTACCGCGTGGTTGGGAGCCCGCTCCCGCCGGCAAGTGGACCGACTGGCACATGTGGCACCAGTGGCTCGATAGCGACGGCCTGCGGATGGAAGGTACCTGGCGCTTCACATCCATCAAACTCGCAAAATCGACTGTGGTTCCACAGTCGGTGGAAGCTCAATTGGCCGATCGCCAGGCGTGGGAAGAACTCCTGGCCGCTCCCGATTGGCGTGCCCGGCTCGATGCGATGTTCATGAGCAACGCGCAGGAGTGGTCGAGCGTCGACATGCGAATGCAGCTTCACGCACTCGCGACTGCGGAGCAGATAGTGGCCCTGCGCGCTCGGGTTGGCGTTCTGAAGGAACGACTCGCGCATAACCGGGAGGCCCGCCTCAGACTCCGCGAACGGACTGACGAGAAGATCGAGTCACTGCGCCAGGAGCGCCGGGTGTTGCGAACGGAACTGCGAGATGCACGCACTCAGATTCGAGAGCTGCAGTTGACCGTGCCTGGCCGAATCAAACGCCGTGCCCGCCGGATGGTTGATGCGCTGGGACCCCGCGGCGGGTCCTAGGCAGGTCGGCAGGAACCGCCTAGGTGGTCCGCTGATCACCCGTTTGGAAGCGTCAGCCTGGTTGCTTTGGTCAGGCCAGGTGCGGTGCCTCAGCCTGGCCAGCGAGTGCGGCCTGGAACTCGGTCTGCAGCTCGGTGAAGGTTCCGGCAGCCTCGTCGCGTGGTGACAAGAGCGCCGTTGCCGCTGGCGCGGGCCACGCAAGGCCGAGTTCTGGATCGTCCCAGCGACAGCCCAACTCGTCGGCCATCGACCAGTAGTGGTCAACGGCGTAGAGGTAGGTCACCGGTTCAGGAAACCAGAACCCATGTGCGACGCCAGCGGGAATGGTGAGTGCGTGCGGATCGTCGCCACGCAGGATGACGATGGTGGCGAGGCCATGCGTCGCTGAATCGGTTCGCATGTCCACCAGGGCGATGTGCATCGTTCCGTGCGCAACCGTCAGGTAATCGACGTGATGGGGATGGACGTGAACCCCGCGCAAAACGTTGGCCGCTGACTTGACGAGGTTCCATTGCAGCGGGTTGATCCCGGTCCGCCATTCCGCTCGGAATACCTCGCTGAGAACGCCTCGATCGTCGGCGTGCTCCGTGATCTTGCGGTGGAGGACGCCGACGGGAAGCGCGTGCATGGCATCGCGCACGTCGACGCCTGCTGGGAACGCGGTCATTCGCCGACTTTACCCGCTGGTTCCGGGTTGCGCGGGGCACACGATGGTGGATTCTCGACGCTGGATGTCGACGATCCACCATCCTGGGTGCGTCAGGCACCGGGGAACCGCGCACGGGCCGCCGCGGTGTCGGCCGTACGGCCGGCGCGGCGACACAACTGACCGCAGGACTTCGCGGGGGAACTTGACGCACGTATCAACTTGACATTAATGTCAAGTTCGTGGCTCCGGTACTCCGAACGCACGTTGATCCGCGCGACCCGCAGTTCATTGCGAACCGTGCGGCGATGCTCGAAGCATTGGCCGAAATCGAGGCCCTCACGACTCGCGTGACCACGGGTGCCGCGCACAACGATGATCCGAATAAAGTCGCCGCGACCGTCGCCCGACACCGGAAGCGCGGCAAGCTGCTGCCTCGCGAGCGCATCCAGTTGCTGCTCGATCCGCACTCCCCGTTCCTTGAACTCGGCACGCTCGCCGGTTGGGGTTCAGATGATCCGCTGGGTGGCGGCGTCGTGACCGGCGTGGGCTGGGTGAGCGGCGCGGAGTGCGTGATCGTCGCCAATGACCCGACCGTCCGCGGCGGTTCGCAAGGACCGACGTCTGGTCGCAAAGGCCTGCGGGCGATGGAGGTTGCTCGCGACAACCGGCTCCCGTTGATCAACCTGACCGAGTCGGGGGGCGCTGATCTACCCAAGCAGGCGGAGATCTTCGTTCCGGGCGGAGCGAGTTTCAAGAACCTCACGCAACTGTCGGCGATGGGCATCCCGACGATCACGTTGGTGTTCGGCTCAAGCACCGCCGGCGGTGCATATGTGCCGGGCATGAGCGACTACGTGGTGCTCCAGAAGGACGCCGCGCGCGTCTATCTCGGTGGCCCACCGTTGGTGAAGATGGCGATCGACGAGGACGCCGACGAGGAGTCCCTCGGTGGCGCCGACATGCACGCGCGAACGTCAGGCTTGGCCGACTACCTGGCGATTGACGAACCCGATGCGCTGCGAATCGGCCGCCAGATCGTTGACCACCTCAACTGGCGCAAGGCCGGACCTGGACCGAACCGCACACCAGTCGCGCCCAAGCACGACGCGGAGGATCTGCTCGGCATCGCGAGTTCGGATATCCGCCAACCGTTCGAAGCCCGCGAGGTGATCGCGCGCATCGTCGACGGCAGCGAGTTCGACGAATTCAAGGAGCTCTACGGTTCGACGCTGGTGACGGGCTGGGCGCACATCAACGGCTACCCCGTCGGCATCCTGGCGAACAACGGCATCCTGTTCAGCGAAGAGGCAGAGAAGGGTGCGCAATTCATCCAACTCTGCGACCGCGCCGAGGTACCGATCCTGTTCATGCAGAACATCACCGGCTTCATGGTCGGCACCCGCTACGAGCAAGGCGGGATCATCAAGGACGGCGC
>JAGNDY010000122.1 GCA_018003655.1 Candidatus Nanopelagicales bacterium | reverse complement strand
CATGGCGACCGTGCCGGTTCATCGGGTCAAGGCCCCACTGGCCGACACCGGCGTCGAGTCTGGGCGCGTCTCCGAAACCCACGATGTGCACGGTGGGGGTAACCCCCGCCTCGTCCCGCTATTCGACGACAGCATCGACTTGGCTCAGGCGAAGTCTGAGCCCAGCCTCATTAGGGAACTGAGCCTCTTACCCGGCGTCACTACGATCGGTAGTGAATCGGCCAGCGAAATTTGCCTACCCGATCTGCTACCGCTCCAGGCAGAAATCCACCGAGACGACGTCGACGAGTACGTGTTCGTCAACGTGTCCAACTCCGACGAGAACACCGTAGACGGCAGGCACGTGGACTCCCAAGTCCTTCGTACCGGCAATCGCGTCGCGATGGGTCCGTGGACCTTCACGTACATGCGCGATGAGCAGGCCGATCACGGCTCTCCGTTCGGGGGCCACACAGGCGGGGAACTAGCCGGCTACCGCGCGGAGCAGGAGGCACCACGACCGCGTGGGACGTCTCCAGAAGGTGGCAGTGAGCCATCTGCTGACGACCCGGGGGAGTATTACTAGCGCGGACGACAGACTTCAAGTGCGGCGCCGTCGTACTTGAGGGTGACTGGGATGGAAGGAAAGCACACAAGCGCCATCCCCGTCACCGAATCTCAACACCGATCGCAACACCTACAGAAGGAGCGAAAAGTGGGAATCGTTGACAAGGCAAAGAACACTGCTGAAGACGCCCTTGGTAAGGCCAAAGAGGCAGCTGGCGACGCAGTCGGCAACGACAGCCTGAAGCACGAAGGCCAGAAGGAACAGTCCAAGAGCGAGATGAAGGACGCTGGCGAGAACGTCAAGGACGCTGGCCACAACGTCAAGGACGCAGTGACTGGCGACTAGTCCGACTCCGGGCGGGTGCACCCACCGCACCCCAGGGTTCGCCCGTCCGGTCCTATGCGGCGAGAGTCTGATGACTCCCGCCGCATAGTTCTGTTCCGTCGCAGTTCGCTGTGCCGCTACCCGCACGGTCCGCAGATTCGCCGGCGACTGTTGGGTGCTCTGTATCCAGCTCCAACCGGGCCCTACTCGCGGCGGTCGCGCCGCTGGAGGAACTTGTGGGTCGCGTCGCACAGGGGGAAGAGCTTCGACTTACCGCAACGGCAGATGGCGACCAGTGGACGCCCGTTGAAGATCCCATCGGGATCGGGTCCGTCGTCACGGCGCATCAGCACCGGTCCGCCGGGGCACTCCATCACAGTGGTCAACCCGGTCAGGTCGGGGAGTTCGTCCTCGCGCTCAACCACGGTTACGCCACCGCCCGCAGCGAGCTACGACCGTCGGTCCACGCGCCGAGCAACCAGTCGGCCAGGCGGTTCTCAAGCGTCAAGTACGTACTGACACCGAAGACGATCAGCGGAAGCTGGTCGGGTTCTTGTCTGGCCAGGCCCGCGCATAGACCGCAGACTGCGAGTTGCTCGTGGATCGCATCCGCTTCGACGTGCTCGTCGAAGAACTGGGTGGCATTTGCGGAGAACCCCAGCCGGCGCAGTCCATTGCCATAGTTGCGGTTCGGGATCGAGGAGGTCATTTCCAGTGCCGACAGATGACCCGCCAACGCGCCTCGGAATTTGCGGGAAAGCCCGAACATGTTGACGGTATTCACGGCGACCAGAGCCGGGGCCGGGATCCGATCGATGTAAGTCCCGTAATCGTCACTCAGCCCGACTTCTCGCAGGGTCTGCATGAACAGTTCCGAGTGCATCATGTTGATGCGGCCGTTGCCATACTCGTCAGCTTGAACCGAAACCATCGCCGACTTGGCTTCGCCGGCTAATCGCGGAATCGCCCAGGTGTAGGGATCGGCCTCTTTCGAGTGGTAGGCGCAGCGATGGATCAGGAACTCGGTGAACTCAGCCAGGCTCGCCCGCCGCGCCAGGTACTTTGACAGGCTTGGTCCCGCCGAAGGGGCAGTCATGTCGAACAGAAAGTCCGGCAACTCTTCGGTAGTTGGCAGCTGCGGGCAGTCGACGACTTCTCGCAGCGCCGCCTCCAATGCCGCCTCAAGTTGGATGCGGAGAAGGACCAATTCGGCTTGCCACTCGTGGTCGTCCGACACGCCGCGGAAGCCTCGAAAGTGCAATTCGTGCAGGCTGTTGAGTGCCAGTTGGGCGTCGTCATGATTCAGCAGAGCCTCGCCGGACGGCAGGCCAGCCAAAGCAAGGTGCAACCCGGCTTCGTCAGGCTGCTCGTCCCGCAGCATCGTGACTACGTAGCGACTGATTGCGCCCCGTGGAATCGGCAGCGCAGCGCTGCCCCATCGCGGTCGGCGCTTGGTGGAGCCGATCATGGTCGTCCTCCGCGGTGTGAAGCGCCGTGACAGGCGCTGCTTGGTCCGTAGCGGTGCGAATTCGCGGCTGAGGATTGCCTTCTTCCGACCCGAATCTATGCAAGATCGTTCGCTTACACAGGTGCCAGGAGTCACCGAAAAGCAGACCTTCCCGCACTTACCGGGCGCTGCGTGCCCGGCTAACTTCGGATGGAACGATCGAAAGGAGTGTGATCATGACCGTTGTTCGACAGAATCCAGACGGCGAGGTCGATCGACCCACGCAACCCGTTGAACCACCCGCGGATGACCCTATGGTCCAGCGTGCATGTGCCGAGTGCGGTGAGCCATTGGCATACGTCGGGCCCCACGACCGAACCGAGACGGCCGCGGACGAGGTCGGTGGCCAGATGGAGTGCCCGAATGGCCACGTCGAGGCCGTCCACCCGGAGTGACCGGTGGGTCCGTGTCGGCCACCAGGTCTAGCAGTGGTCGGACCAACAATCGGGTGACTCGGGAGAGGAGACGACGTGGCCAGTTCTGACACCAGCTTCTTAGATCGCGTCGACAATTTCCAGCAGTCGCACGCGGTGGTGGCGCTGCCCGTGGCGGTCTATAAGAAGTTCAGCGAGGACGAGGGTGGTCGGCTGGCTTCGCTCATCTCCTACCACGCCTTTCTGTCGGTCTTCCCGTTACTCCTGGTGCTCACGACGGTCTTGTCTAATCAGCTCGGTCCCGACAGCGAACTGAGCCGGAAGATCGTGACCACGGCTGGCGGAACGTTCCTGGCCGTCGGGGATCAAGGTGCCATCACGCCCTTGCAAGTATCAGGTTGGGCGTTGGCAATCGGCGTGCTCATCGGCATGTGGAATGGACTGGCTGTCAGCAACAGCATGCAATGGGCGATGAATGTGGTGCAGGAGGTGCCCAAGACCGAATGGCCTGGCCTGGTGCCTCGGGTAGGGCGGAACATCGGTCTGATTCTGGTGGTGGGGCTCGGCCTCACCCTCACGACCGTCGCGCTCGGATTCGGCGTTGCGCTCAGTGGCGGCTGGGTTACTGTTGTGGTTTCCTACGCTGTGGTCTTTCTGCTCGACCTCGCGTTGATAGGCCTGGCATTCCGGATCGCCACCGTCTCGGTGATTAGTTGGCGGCAAGTGTTGCCCGGTGCCGCGCTGGCGGCAGCCGCTTGGTTGATCCTCCAGGCGATCGGCAACACCCTGCTAACGCAGAGGGTCAGCGGTGCGCAGCAGACCTACGGACCGTTCGCGGTCATTGTGGGGCTGCTCTTCTGGTTCTACCTCCTTGCCCAAATCACTTTGTATTGCGCGGAACTGAACAGTGTCCTGGCTCGCCGTCTGTGGCCACGCGGACTGCGAAGCGTGCTCAGTTCCCAGGCACATACGGAGGCCGATGTGCGTGCGTACAAGTCATACCCGAGACGCGAGAACCAGGCGCACAATGCGACCGTCCACGTCGGGGTCGAACCCATCGACAGCAACGAATCAACAGCAAAGGATGTGCCAACAAAATGACGAGAGAAAACGATGCCTAATCCGCAAATCAAAGACGAAGAGCAGTACCAGGCCCTGCGCAGGGAGGGTGCCAGCAAAGAGAAGGCGGCCCGAATTTCGAACGCATCAGCTGCGTCGTCGCGGTCCAAGGTGGGCCAGCGCGGCGGTGCATCGCACAAGTACGAGGATTGGACGCGGGAGGCGCTGTACGACCGGGCCAAGGAGATCGGCATAGATGGCCGTTCGTCGATGGACAAGGCCGAGTTGATCAGTGCGCTGCGTAATCACTGAGACCGCAATCGCTGACTCCGCAGACCGCAGTTGCCCACTAGGTTGACGGGCGTGCGCGCATTCAGTTGCCCGTCTTGCGACGCCCGGGTCTTCTTCAACGATGCGGTATGTCTGCGCTGCGGAACAGCGATCGGCTACGTGCCAGCCACCGATGTTTTCGCATGTGCGGATGCCGATACCTACGTTCGATGCGAGGCGGATCTGCTCGGCGTAGGCGCGTGCAACTGGCTCGTCGACCGATCTCACGGTGGTTTCTGTCTATCGTGCCGACTCGTCGAGGTGACCGCGGACTTGCGCAATGACGACGACACCGTGACTTTCCGGGAAGCGATCCGCCGGGTCAGCCGCCAATTCCACCGCCTGGGAATCGACCCAACCAGCAGCCACCCAAAGTTGCGTTTTCGACTCGAC
>JAGNDY010000121.1 GCA_018003655.1 Candidatus Nanopelagicales bacterium | reverse complement strand
CAAGGCTTAGGGATCTCCTTGGTGAACCTCGATCATCAGCCGTGCGCTTGTTCGATTGCTCGGTTAGCCTTGGTTCCACACGCTCGGACTTCGCCTTGTGAGGCGAACTGACGCACCAAGGAGCGCGGGTGGTGACCGAACCGAACAGGCGCCTGATCGCCGTTGTTGTGGCCGTGTTGACAACAGTTTCAGCTCTTGGACTTGCCTCAACAACAGCTCAAGCCACGACCGGTCCGGTGACGAACACCACGGCCGGACAGTCGGTCGGCGATGCAGTCAACTACCCGCACCCCTATGAAATCGATGACGGCGGCGTATTTCGCGGTCGAAGCCGACAGTCGCGTGCGCTCGGCGGGACCGCTACTTCGGCCAAGGGTACATATGACGTGATAGTCGTCGGTATGGCAACGTCCGGCGGAGAGAGTCCGGCAACCGCATTGAATTCGCAAGCTGTCGTCGACAAGATCGATGACTACTGGAATGAAACCACAGACGGCTCGTATCGATTCAACTACCGAGCCTTTGTATCTGTCAGCACCGCTACGACGCCATGCGGAGTATCGGCAACGGACGCGCTCGCCGAACCAGCAATCAGGGAATCGCTTGGCGGAGCGATCACCCCGCGTCCAGGTCGGGTAGGGGTCAACTTCATTACAGTCACGCCGCACCAGAGCTGTGGGTTTGCCGGACAGGGCTGGTACGACTACGGCAGTTCCCAAAGCGTTGGATACTGGTCTGTCAACGAATGGGATGTGACCGCCCACGAGATCGGACATAACCTCGGGCTTGGTCACTCCAATACCATGTCCTGCCCTGGTGTCCCGATCTTCGGCTCGCTCCTCACGCCGACGTGGCCTTGTGTTGGCGAGCCGTACAACGACCCGACCTCGATCATGGGTTATGGCAACTTCTCGGCCGCTATCGGGTTGGGTCGGTTACCCGCGAACAACCTCGACCAACTGCACGTTCTGGCCAGTTCGCAAAAGACGAACGTCACCACTTCGCGAGCGTTCACTCTGTCGCCCGTGTACGAACCTTCGTCAAACCTGAAGCTCGCCTACATCATGATTGGGTCGACGGCCCAATACACGCTTGAGTACCGCCCGGCCATCGGCGCAGAAACCGCGCTTGCTTCCACGGACAAGCGCACAGGTCCGGGCGCGGGTATACAACTCCGAGTGATCAATCCGTCGGCGAGCGTGGTAGCGGGAGGAGATGACCGCGACTCTTTCGCCCTACGCACTGGGGGCACTGGGTACTACCCCGTAGTCGGCATGACCGCAGGGACTGCCGTAGTGCTCAGCGATGGCACCAAGGTGTCGATTGACTCACTTGGTGCGGACGCATCAGTTCGGGTTGAGCGGCCGGGGTCGCCGCTACCAACTCCGACGCCGACGCCGACTCCGACTCCGACTCCGACGCCGACTCCGACTCCGACGCCGACTCCGACTCCGACGCCGACTCCGACTCCGACATGGCCACCGATCGTCGACAATCTCGTTCTCTCGCCAGTGGCAGATTCTTGGAATCGTCCCGGCGCCATCGTCGGCGCCCAGTGGTCAGGAGCGAGGTCGTCAGCGCCGATCGGTGCCTATCGATTGATCGTCGATGGTCGGGTCATTGCTTCTGCTGGTGCTTCGGCCCGTTCGTTGGCAGCCCCAATCACCGGTGAAGGGCGTCACACGGCAGTCTTAGAGGCTGAAGACTCAAACTCAAAGATCTGGACCAGTAACCTTCGAACGTTCTTCGTGGACTCGGCTGCGCCTCAGGTTTCGGTGCCAGCACCGAGCGGATCAAACTCCCTGGGCAGACCACCTGCGGGTTGGTCGCTTGGGATTGGCGTTCGATCCTCAATCACGGACTCGATGTCTGCCTGGTGCGGCATCCCGACGGCACGGTCGCTATCGATCAACGGTTCGTCCATCGCCGAGCCGCGTACCTGGGGTGCTGCCACCTCACTTGTCCGCGCTCCGCTCGGACGATCTTGGTCGAGCACGGCGACCGCCACTGACTGCTCCGGCAGAGAGGCAGGCGTCACGCGGACTACCCGGCCAACAATCGTCGCTGCGAGCAGGGCACCCACTCGGCGTGGGTCTTGGAAATCGACCCGCTCTGGAATTGCTGCGTCGCGCTATAGCTCAAGCCCCAAAGCGTCTTTGACTTTTCGCGTACGAGCTACCCACGCGGTGCTGGTTCTCGGAAAGTCGTCAAAGGGAGATAAAGTCGCCGTGATCGTGAACGGTCGTCGTGTCGCGGTGATCAACACCAAGGGCCGTTCGTCAGGCTTGCTCCGAGGACGTTTTGTCGCTTTGAATCAAACAAGGCCGTCGGCAACTACAGAGACCGTTACGGTGCGGCGACTTGGCGGCAAGGGTAAGACCGTTACCGTCGATTCACTCATCGCCTGGAGCTGACCGTCGACGACCCGCTGAACATGCTGCCCGACATGAGGATTCGTGATCATCCAGACGCGCGAAATACCCGCTCCCTGCCCGGCTACCGGCTGTCGAATCCGTCAGATCACGTCGAGGGCCGTGCATAGCCAGCGGCCGTCCCAGCCTTCCAGCCGCAGGGCGATGGCTCGACTGCGGTCGGCTGCCACGAGCACAGCGCTGACCTCTGCCACGCCCGATGCAGGCCTGGTCACGCGCAGGCCGGCGACGGTTCCGGCAGGCGAGCGCCCTTTGCTCGAGGCAGCGATCCCGTCAGCCAGCGCCACGAAGACATCGTGACTAGTCCAACGTGTGAGCTGGTGCAGTGGCCGGCGGCCAGTCCGGATCTCCATGATCGCGTGAATGAGTCGCGCTGACCACTGGCGTGGGTCTGGCAGTTCCTCATCGGGCGTCTGCTGTCGGTCGAAGAAGAGCAAAGCCTCCTCGTCGGACGTGAGGACATCGGTGGTGGCGTTGGTTGACTCCGGCGGAACGAGGGCGAGTATCGGACGGAACGGAATCGTCTCGCCAGGATGCGGATACTGCAATGCGAGTGGTTGCTGCACAAACCGAGGGCGGGACACAGAACGCTTGGTCTTTGCGGATGCTGAATCGCGACTTGGCAACCGCGTCACTCGGATCGGGCCGATTTGCGATGCACTCCCTTGCGCGGCGCTCACTTGGTGGCTCCAACCGAGGGATCCACCAGTCGGAGACCAGGTTTGATGACATCAGGTTTCGAACCGACCGCGTCTCGATTGGCGTCGTACCAGCGTTTCCACTCGGCATCGATTGCGGAATCGGAGGCTGTTTGCTGCGGCGCGTCCGTCCGTAGCGCCCGCTCCGCGATGCGCCAGAGGGAGTCGCCCGGCCGAACCAGCACCGTCGATGGGTGGTCGGAGGACCGATCAAGCTTCGTCAGCGGATCTCGGGTCACGGGTGCGTTTTGCTGCGGCTTGGTGACCGCTGGCTTGCGCGTGTTTGGTTCCAGCGAACCACGCTCGAGCGGGGGAACATCCACGGCGGAGTGCTGACTTCCCGGCGCGACCGGCGCCGGCGCCGCCTGGGCGGCTGTTGCCATCCCGGATCCAACCACTGCCGCGCCGATCAGAGCGCTAGCAGTGCGACGCACCAAAGTCGGGGTGACCCGTTCCGCCAATGCGCGACACCTGGACCCGAGCCGTCCGGGCACGGACCCGAGCAAGTACAAGCTCGCGCCGAGCACGCAGCGCGTGAGGTAGATCCCCGCAAGCGCCGCGACGAACGCCGCGAAGAGTCGATCAAAATCGCTGATTCCTGACATTGCTCCCCCTATTAGATGCAGTTTGCATCTGTTTGCCTGTTTCTACGTCTCTTTAGAGGCGTTCGTCAAATTCGCCGTATCGCCATGTGGACGGGGCGAGCAGCTGCCCGAAGCTGACTCCTCGTTCGCGGGAGGGTGTAGCGCAGGTGGCTGAGTTGGCGGAGAACGCGAGCCATCCTGGGCCGTCCGGGTGAAGTGCGTGAGAAAACCGGTAGCGGGAACTTTCACACCGGTTGGACACGTCGCTAGCTTGATCATCATGAGCACAACGGATGATCGCTACCAACCACCTGGTGCGCCTTCCGAGCCAGCGCCGGTGTGGAACGGCCACGAGTGGGTGGTGTGGAACGGCCAGGCGTGGGAAATTCGCGGCGACCAGCTGCCCCCACCTGCGCCTTTGCCTCAACGGCGCTTCAGTGGTGCCCTCATCGCAGTGCTGATCGGTGCGGCGGCACTGGTCGCACTAGGAGTGTTGGCCGTCGCGTTGGCGGTCTTCAGCGGCTCCGGCGGATTGGCCGGAGTGGGTACTCCCGCCGGGTTCACGTCTGCGGGAACCTTCACCCTGATCGACACGTCCACCAGCTACAGCGGCATCACCTCGACGGGGAGCACGTGCGAGGGCCGCGGTGGTTACAACGACATTCATGCGGGAACCCAGGTCGTGGTTAAGAGTGCTTCCGGAGAGGTGCTCGCGACCGGCAGCCTGACCGGGGGGACGCCGACCGGCATCACTGAATGCACCTTTTCCTACAGCGTGGGACCCATCCCAGGTGGGCAGTCGAACTACGGGATGACCGTCA
>JAGNDY010000120.1 GCA_018003655.1 Candidatus Nanopelagicales bacterium | reverse complement strand
CGATGCAGCGCAACGCAGCCATGTCACAGCCGAAGTTGCGCAAGGAGTTGGGCGTCTAGCCCAACGATGCAGCGCAACGCAGCCATGTCACAGCCGAAGTTGCGCAAGGAGTTGGGCGTCTAGCCCAGGCTGACTCCGACGATCGTGCCGACGATGAAGGTGACTGCGGCAGCGCCAACACCTACCGCCAACTGCCGCATCGCCGACTTCAACATGCCGGCGCCGGACAGGTAGCCCACTGCGGAACCGACCGCAATCAGAGCGATGACGGCCAAGCCAATCGCAATCCACAGCGCCAGCATGCCGCCAGCAAACACATACGGGATGACGGGGACGACCGCGCCGACGGCGAACGCCAGGAAGCTCGATCCAGCGACCTTGACAGGCGAGCCAAGCTCATCCGGGTCGAGTCCGAGCTCTTCGCGAGCCAACGTGTCCAGCGCGGTCTTGGGGTCGGACATGATCCGCTCTGCAACCGTGCGAGCGGTATTCGCGTCGAGGCCCTTGGCTCGGTAGAGCAGTTCCAGTTCGCGTTGCTCTTCCAACGGTTTTTCCTTTAGCTCCTGGGCCTCCATGGCGATCTCTCTGGCAAAGAGGTCACGCTGACTGGAGACCGACACAAACTCCCCGGCCGCCATCGAGAATGCACCCGCCAGCAGACCGGCAAGACCCGCGAACAGCACCGTCCCTTGACCCGTACCCGATCCGGCGAAGCCCATCACCAGGGCGGTGTTCGAGACCAAACCGTCGCTGACACCGAAGACCGCCGCGCGCAATGTCCCGGACTTGTCTGTCCGATGCCAGTGCTCAGAGTTGTTGAGCAACTGCCGGACTTCGTCGACCGATTTGGTCGGCTTGCCATCGATCGGCGCACTGGACTGTCCGGTTCGCATGCCCTGCAGGACCTCGGCGTGGACGTGTTCATCGTCGGCCATTCCCGGCAGCGCCTCCGGCTCGGCGTCGTAGGTTCCCTGCGCGTCCCGCTCGGCGGCTTCCAACTCGGGAAGCACCGCCCCGAGCGAGAATTGGCGTGCCCTCGCTACCAGCCGCTGCGAGTCTGGGTCCAGGCTCCCGCTGTCCGGGGGCACCTCGATGCCACGCTCTTCCAGTAGCGACGCCCAGTGTTCGGCGTGCCTGTCCTCGATCTGGGCCAACTCGATCAACGCATCGCGCTGATCGCCCTGCGCCAAGTCCGCCAGCGACCGATACATGTGGCCGGCTTCCCGCTCGGCGGCAAGGTACTTAAGAAACCGTCGATCATCCTTTGCCATGGATCTAGTGTGACCGAACCGCAACCTCAGGTGCACCCCGGCACGCACCATGCGCGGCCCGCCACGGTAGGCGACTTTGCCAGTCGACTGTCGCTGCGGGCGCGACCAACCGAATGCTGGCGCGCACCATCTGCGTGCTAGCGTCGCGTTCACTCGCGCGAGTGGCGGAATTGGCAGACGCGCAGGATTTAGGATCCTGTACCGGAAGGTGTGGGGGTTCAAGTCCCCCCTCGCGCACTTTGTGATGTCGCGTGAATATGCCCCGCGTTTCAGGCCCGGAGAGCACTGGCGGGCCACTGCTGGAGTAGCGGTCATCGGTGATCGGCACACTGAACCTGGCCCGCGGTTACCCTGGCGGAGTGACCACAGTGAGTCGGCTGGGAAAGGCCGGTCTGGCAATTGCGCTGACGCTGTGTGCAACCGGATGCAGCTTGACCCAGGCACACTCAACGGACGTTCCCGTAGCGAGCCTGGGGACGCGGACAGCTTCGGTTTCGGCGTCCACGGCGAGTTCAAACCCGGGTCCGTGCGGGACGGCCCGAAAGGTTCCACGGTGGCAGCACGTCGTCTGGATCGTCCTAGAGAACCACGGCTCTACGACCGCCCTTGACCCAAGAACGGCTCCCTATCTCTCGACACTGGCCAAGTCATGCGCCGTGGCAACAAACGTCCGCGCAACGGCCCACCCATCGCTACCTAACTACCTGGCCATGACCTCCGGCCGAACCCACGGGATCACTGATGACCGCGACCCACGCCATCATCGTCTCGGCGGTTCGAGCATCTTCTCCCAGTTAGGCAAAGGGGGTTGGCGAGTACTCGCAGAATCGATGCCGCGCAACTGCGCCCGCACCGATTCAGGCGCATACGCGGTAAGACACAACCCTGCGACCTACTACACGAACCTAGGCCGCCAATGCACTCGCCAGGATCGACCATTGCGCTCAGCCACAACACTGTCGGCACGCTTCACCATGATCGTGCCCAACCAACGCAACAACGCCCACGACCGCGGAGTTGAATCCGCAGACCAGTGGCTGTCCCACCGGCTTCCCGGCATTCTCGCCAGTCGGCAGTACCGCGCCGGGAGAACAGCGGTTTTCGTGACGTATGACGAGAATGAGGGAACCCGACCCAACCGTGTGACCAGCGTCGTCATCGCGCCCACTGCGGTAGCGGGGACGGTGAGCACACGGAGGCTGACCCATTACTCGCTGTTGCGCGCGACGCAGCGGATGTTCGGGCTGCCCGGGATCGGCAAATCGCGTCGGGCGCCGCTCTATCCGCGAGCGTTCGGGTTGCACGGCTAGCAGATCCACCATTTGAACAAGTCCCTTCACGCCGACCGAGACGTGACTTAGGCTGCCAGAGGGAACATGTCACGTTGGCACCAAAACAATGCGCGGACTCTGGGGGTGGGCGTATGTCGAGCAGGCGCCGACTCAGCAGGCGCGCTGCCAGCGCGGTTGTTATGGGCTGCGCACTCGCAGCGACCTGCGGAGCCAACGCGATGGCTGCCGATCAGCCCCGGCCCGCAGATGCCACGCAGGTGCTAACCCCGGCCGATCCTGCGCTAGAAACCAGCGACGGTTTGACGGTTGCCAACGACGGCGTCTCCTACTGGACCAGCCAGAGTGCCGCTTGGTACGCAAGGAATCCGGGCCAGCCGCCGGCGATCTGGCTACTCGGCCCAGACGGTTCGACCAGCGGTGTCGTCAGGCTCAACGGCGTCGACCTCCGCCAAACCGAGGACCTCGCGACCGGGCCCGGTCCTGACGGTCAGGACTACGTCTACGTCGCCGACACCGGGACCGCGACAGGTGTGGCAGCTTCACAAAAACAAGCAACCAGCGGCCGCCAGGAGTTCTCGATCTACCGATTCCCGGCGCCACCCATCACCGCCGAACCCAGCACGGCGCGCATTTCAGTGACTCCCCAACGCTTGCGGTTCCGATACCCCGACAACAAGAACCACACGGCAAAAGGAGTTCTGGTCGACCCCAAATCCGGCGATGTTCTTCTCATCGAGCGCGCCGCCACGACCACCAACTCGCCCGTGTGGCAGGTCAACGGTGTCTGGGATTCACCAATTCCGACGGTTGCCACGGCAACCAGTGCCATCGTCCCGCTCTCGGTCGCAACCAGTGGAACCGTTGATCCTCAGCGCCGCTTCCTCAGTATTAGAGGGGGAAAGGAGGCGCTGCTCTACCGGGTGCCTGCGGATGGTTCGCTCGTCGACGCGCTGCACGACCAACCGACTCAGCTCGAGCTACCTGCCAGCACGACTGGCGAGGCGATAACCGTAAGCCCGGAGGGTGAGGGTGTTGACCTGGGTGCAAGCGCTTCGCAAAGCCCCGTCGTTCGTGTCCCATTGCCGGATCGTTTCCGCGCATCCCTCGCAACGTCGAATCCAGCCGGCCAGCGAGGCGTTTGGCTCACTGACGTGGCTCTACGGATATCGATCCTCACCCTGATCGGGACAGCGGCATTGGTGGGCGCCTGGTTGATTCTGCGGACGCGAGCCCGCACGGCCGATGAGGTCGTTGACCTACGAGCTAACCAGCGCTCATCCCGGCAGCCAGAGCCCTCAACGCCATCCCACGATGACTGATCGCGTCCTTTTCACTAGCTGACATCTCCGCCGTGGTGACTGAGTAGCCCTCGGGGACGAACACGGGGTCGTAGCCGAACCCGCCTTTCCCGCGTCGCTGCTTCGTCAGCGTGCCGACCACTGAACCCGTGAACGTCTCGGCATCGCCATTGGGTTGCGCGAGTGCAACAACACAGACGAACTGCGCACCCCTGCGCCCGGCTGGCACGTCGGCTAATTGGTCGAGGACGAGGTCAAGGTTGGCCTGGTCATCACCGTGGCTGCCAGCCCACCGAGCGGAGAGCACTCCTGGCATCCCGTTGAGTGCGTCGACACAGAGGCCGGAGTCGTCGGCGATCGCTGGCAAACCGGCGGTCGCGGCGACCGCCCGTGCCTTGAGCAGCGCGTTCTCGGCGAAGGTGGATCCGGTCTCGGCCACATCGGGAATCGCCGGTGGCAAATCATCAATCCCGACGAGGTCAATTGGAGCACCGGCAGCCGTCAGTATTCGCTCGACCTCGGCCACCTTGTGTGGGTTGCGCGTAGCCAGGACGATGCGAGACATCACGCCAACTTGGTGGCTGGTCCGCCGTCAACCAAACTGCCGGGCCTACGAAGCGACTCAGCCAAGGCCGACGCCTGCAACTGGGTCAACTCCGCACAGCCGGCAGCAGCAAGTTCCAGCAACTCATCGAGTAGGGCACGCTCGAACGGCTCGCCCTCGGCGGTGCCTTGGACCT
>JAGNDY010000119.1 GCA_018003655.1 Candidatus Nanopelagicales bacterium | reverse complement strand
TCCCGGCCCGCAAGACCTGCCTGATCGATGCGTGTGACGCGGTGATGGTCTTTGCCGGTGGATTCGGCACGCTGGACGAGTTGTTCGAGGTCCTCACCCTGGTGCAGACGCGCAAGATGCACCCGATCCCGGTCATTCTGGTCGACCGCAGATATTGGTCGGGGCTGATCGACTGGATCGAGTCGACCGTGCTGACGCAGGGATGCGTGAGCGAACACGACCTTGACCTGGTTCACGTCGTCGACACCGCCGAGGAGGCCGTCGCGATCTGCAATCAGTCCGTCCCTGTCCCGCGCGACGAACTGCGCAGAGGGTAGGGCCGTTGTGGCGACGCCGCTAATCACAACGGTTTGAACCGTCAGGCGCACTGCGGCGTAGTCCGTTGACGTCTTCCAATCTGGGTGGCAGTCGCCGAGCCTGGTCAGGGTCGCCTGATGGTAAGTGGCTGGTTTGCGTTGCCAGCTAATTCATACCCGTGGTCGTGGATGGCTTTGTGGTGAAAGTAGCATAAACCGGCGAGGTTCTCTCGGGTGGTTGGTCCGCCATTTGCCCAGTGGGCGAGGTGGTGGATCTCCTGAATGGGTCCGTCGCACTGGGGGAAGCGGCAGGTGGTGTCACGCAAGGTGATGGCCAGGCGCAGTTGGGGGCTGATAAGGCGGGTGTGGCGCCCAACATCCAGCACTTGGCTTTTCGAGTTCATGATCACGGGCAGGACGTGGCAGTCACAGGCCAGGCGACGGGCGACGGCGGCTGGAATGGGGGTGTCGTTAAGGTCGGCGGGGGCAACGCCGTTGTCGGTCAACTCGGCACGTAGGGACTCGATCGATGCGGTGACGACGAGTTTGACGGGTAGTCCGCCGATAGCGGTGGGCATGGCTGCGTGGGGCAGGATTTGGGCGAGCAGGTAGCGCAGAGCGGCCACGTTTTGCACGGAGCGCCGTGGCCGTCCGGCGGGCCGGTTGTCCAGGTCCTCACCTAGGTGCGGTCCCGCGGTCGCGGCTGACCCATCGCGCAGTTCACCACTGCCCTGACCGGTGGTCGATAGATCGCTGCCCACGCAACCCTTGCTGTCGCTGCTGGTGCGTCGAAGGTGAGTGATGGTGGCGTCGATGGCGGTCTTCAACGCCGTGCCGGTTTCTGGGTCCAGGATCCCGTTGACGGCGACCATTCCGCCGAATGTCGGGGAGATGTGTAAGTGGGCGTTGTCGGCGTGGGTGGCGTACTCCTCGGTCATGGTGATGGCGTCAACGCGGTGGGACCATTCGGCCAGGGCCGTGCCGAGTTGGCGGGGACGCACGTGCGTGCAAAGGTCCGCGACAATGGGATCGAGGTCCGAGAGGACGTCCACGCGGGCGGGGCTGGCAGTGGCTGCCCGGGCGATCATGGACACGTGTTCCAGCGTGGTATCCCCGCTGGTGAATGCCGCCATCGTTTCGGGAATGTGGGTGCTGACGCGAGCGGCCCCGATCTTGGTTCCGGCTGCGGCAACCGAGCTGCGGGTCGCGAGTTGGACCCAGGTGTTAAGGCTGCGGGTTCGATCCACTGCCCACTGCCCGGACCGGTCCGCCGCAGCCACGGCGGCGACCTGGGTCGCGTTGAGTTGGTTGGTGACGGTGGCCAGGGCTTGCAGCAGCCCGTACAACTGGGAGGGGTGCGCCTGCGCCACATCGACCCCGGTCAGTACTTGACCGAACGCCGCAATCGCCTCCAGCAAGCCACCGGCACCCTCTACCGCAACACCGCTCGGCACACCATTGTTGGGCGGATCTAACCGGTCAGCTGATGCAGAAGCAGCAGGCGCAGCAGCGAGCCCGGGTGTCGTCGATGCTCGGGGTGTTGAAGGGTCGTAGTACATGGGTCACCGCCTCGTGAGTCAGATGTCAGCCCGCGCGTGTGCGCGTTACCAACCCATCCTCTAAGCGGCACTCATCCGGTGCACAAGCGTTCTCATCTACGTCAACGCCGCCGGAAACCGTCGGAATCGTCGTCGTCAATTGTTCTGGTTGGTATGGCCTAACCCTATAGCCCACCACCGACAATCACTCGTACATATGTTCGAATGATGCGCGCGAGTTGACCCACCAAACCACTCAGAGAATCATCGAGGGTACCCACCCAACTTGGAGGATCGAATGCTCGTCAACCGCATCATCGCCAACCTTTCGGTGGCCGACATCGAGGCGAGCAGAGAGTTCTACACCGGCTTCCTTGGGCTGACCACCGAGGAGTTCAACATGGGCTGGGTGGCCCGATTCGCCTCGCCGGAGACTGGAGCCCACGTCCAGCTCGTCACCGCAGACGCCACGTCACCGGAAGACTCTGTCGTCTCGGTCCTCACCCCCGACGTCGATGCCGCGTACGAAGAGGCTCAGCGCCTTGGCTACCAGATTGTGCACCCGCTGACGACAGAGCCGTGGGGGGTTCGTCGGTTCTTGGTCAGGGATCCCGACGGCAACGTGCTCAACATCGTGCGGCATTCGGACTGAAATCGACACCCGGTGTCCCGGCCGCTCAAACAGCAACACCACCGCGATCATCAGGGTCACCATTTGACTCCGCGTTCTGATCAGACCGAGGGCCACGATCGGGGTGGTTGCTGCTGCGGGTGCCTGCTCGACTTGTGAGGCGACCACGTTCGAGGTACCAGGTTCTGTTGTGGGTTCTGGCTAGTTCTTCAGGGTGGCAGCGGAGTTTTGTTGGCAGGTTGCCCTGCGCCAGAGACTGGTGGTTTCGCGGCTACAAGCTGT
Source organism: Candidatus Nanopelagicales bacterium (assembly GCA_018003655.1). Lineage (NCBI taxonomy): Bacteria > Bacillati > Actinomycetota > Actinomycetes > Candidatus Nanopelagicales > Candidatus Nanopelagicales bacterium. The sequence continues at coordinate 1,871 of JAGNDY010000119.1, read as the reverse complement.
TGCGGTGGCGAACCTTGGCGTTCGCAGCGCGGATTGGCTTCGTGATCTTCCAACTTGCACTCGCCTTCAGCGCCCTCACCTCGCTCTGTGATGCCGCAAGTCGCTCGCCGAGCTCGTTGCGTTTGCTGCGCACCCTGGTGAGTTTCTGATTCAGCTGTTCGACCCGCTTCTTCGTCCTCTCCAACCGAGCATTCTTGCGGTGGATCGCTTCGAGCCGCTCGGTGGCGGTGTCCTTCAACGCGATCAAGTCATATCGATCGGAGACAGCCCGGCCTTGACGTGAATAGAAGTCGCGCAGCAGTTTGGCGCGAGACACCTCGCTGCTGGCCTCCAGGAAGACACTCAGCTTCTCAGGGATGTCACTGCCTACTGCCAGAACTCCTAGGCCGTGGCCGTGATGAAACTCAAATGACGGGTATTTGGATTGCAAATCAGCCCATACCTCGTGTACGCCAAAGCCTCGCTCAAACACAGTGGTGTCGTGCATTAGGACGACACCACGAGGGCTCAGCTTCGGAAGCCATTCCTCGAAGTCGTGGCGAACGTCATCAGCGAAGTGGCGGCCGTCTATGTGCAAAAGGTCGATCGAACGATCTGGTATCCGCTCTGCAGCCTCGGTGAAAGTCATTTGCAGCAGTCGTGAAAACGACCCGTACTTGGCATCGTGATTGGACCGAAGTTTCGCAAGAATCTCCGCGCCATAAAAGCCAGCGTGCTCGTCGCCCTGCCATGTATCGATTGCGTACGCCTGAGCAGGTTGCACCTCCCCCAGCGCCTCGCAGAAAGTCAGGTACGACTGTCCTTGATGTGTTCCAAGCTCAGCAAAACTCCCGGGCCGGATGGCATCGACAATCCAAAACGCGAACGGCGTGTGTTCGATCCAGGCAGAGTAATCGAGAAACTCTGGGTAACGCAGCGACGCTTCGCCGGTGCACTGTTCAAACCAGTCCTCCCGCACAGCTCAGTTCCTCTCAGCGATGCAGTCGATCATCTGGCTCTGCTCCGACTCTTGTCGATTCGTTGGCGGTTTCACGGTTTGGTCACCCTGGTGGCGTGAGCCTCAAGCTGGAACGGATGGTCGGTCGTAGGCTAGCAACCCGGCGGGTTGAACGGCCGCTAGGTCGATGTTCCCGCCGGGCCACGCTGGTCAGTTCGACCCAGCACCCCAAGTGCGATGAGGGAGCGGCGCAGTTCGGCCGAATCGACAAAGTCGATCCCCTGGAAACCCAGGTCGCGTGCAGCCTGAACATTCTCGGCACGGTCGTCGATGAACACCGCCCTTTCTGGCACCACGGCGTATCGCTGAATCAGCACGCGGTAGATCCTCGGATCCGGCTTCACCACCCGCTCGTGGCCCGACACGACGACGCCGTCGAACAGATCGAGCCACGGATAGTCAGCCCGGGCGATCTCGAAGTTGTCCCGAGCGAAGTTGGTGAGACCCAGGACCTGAACGTCGGTCGCGAGAACCTCCTCAAGCAGTTCCATCGAGCCAGGCACGGTTCCCACCAGCGAATCGCCGAAGAGCCGCGGGTACTGGGCAAAAGCACCAGCATGTTGGGGGTAGTTCCTAGCAACGGCCGCGACCGCGACCTCCCAATCCACTCCGCGGTCGTGCTCGTTGTTCCAGTGGTACAGCTGCGTCTGCGCGAGGAATCGCTCAACATCGGTGCCGGTCGGCAAGAGTGGCTCGAACAGCACCGCTGGCTGCCAATCGAGCAGTACTCCACCGAGGTCATAGATCACCGTGTCGATGTCAGTCACGTGGCTAGCCTGCCTCATCGTCAGCTTGCGCTGGCTAACGCACTGCCGGCCTCACAACAGCCTGACGCCGGAGACCCCCGGTACCCGACGCCAGGCGTCCGACGCAC
>JAGNDY010000118.1 GCA_018003655.1 Candidatus Nanopelagicales bacterium | reverse complement strand
CCGTGTCAACAACGTCCAGCGAGAACTCGACTAACTGTCGGTCTCGGGTTTGCGGTTGTCGATCCCGCGCAGGAAGTCCGGATCGTCGTCGGGGCCCATCGGCCGACGGTAGGTTCCGCCGGAGCCACTCGAACCGCCTCCGGGGGCCGAGGCCTTGCGTGGCCGGCCAAGGACGAACCACAACAGCGCGCCCACGATCAGTAGGACCAGCACGGCCACGACCCAGAACCACTTGGGCAGGGTGCGCACCCGAGTCTTAGGCGTCATGAGCACGTCGAAGAAGGCATAGACCGTTATCGCGATGGGGATTGCGAACAGCAGGAGTCGTGCCACGTGCACAGCCTAAGCCAGATTTCGACCTTGGGCGCAATTGGATTCGCCAGCCGCCGCGTACCCTGATGCCATGGACGATGCCAAGGCCCAGGCTTCCCGCTCGCAGGAGCATCCACCTGTGACGACCGATGATGTCGTGGAGTCCGTTGACTTGACCGATGGTGGCCTCTCAGCTCCTGAGACAGAAACAGCCACTGAGACAGAAACAGCCACTGAGACTGGAACAACCACTGGACCGGTTGCCGGGCGAGGCCGCCGCGGTCACCCGATTTTGGTTTACACCCTCGCGCGGTTCGGGCTACTCATCATCGCGGGCGCGGTCTGCTACCTGGCTGGGGCCCGCGGAATCCTGCTGATCGTGTTGGCATTCCTCATCTCAGGATTGCTTTCCTACGTGGTGCTCTACCGCCAGCGCGATAACGCAGGCGCGCGCATGGGTGGGTATTTCTCCCGGATGAACCAGAAGATTGAGGACTCCAAGAGTTCCGAGGACAACCTCTATGACGATGCCGCACCTGCGTCAACGACTAGCGAAGATCCCGACGGTCAGCAGTAGTCCGTAGGCGAGCTGCAGGCGACCCGTGGCAGCAAGGACCGGGATGAGGTCGGGCCCGAGTGCTCCTGATCGCACCGTCTTCCAGGGTGCCAACGCAAACGGCAGCGCGATCACGGCGATGAGGGCACCCGCCGGGAAGGTTGATTCAAAGGCGATTCCGGCAAATCCCACCACTACCGCGATCGCGAACGGCAACCCGATAGCTATGCCGTAGAGGGCCCGGGTCTGCTGATCCCCGATCCGAACCGCCAGAGTGCGCTTGCCAACGGCGGTATCGCCCGGGATGTCGCGCAGGTTGTTGATGATCAGTAGGGCGCAGGCGAAGAGGCCAATCGGCACGGCCATGACGACGGCCAGGAACTCGATTCGGCCGGTGAGGACGAAGGTTGTGCCGGCGACGGCAACCAATCCGAAGAAGACAAAGACAAACAGCTCACCGAGGCCGGCGTATCCGTAAGGTCGGGGGCCGCCGGTGTAGAACCAGGCGGCCACGATCGCGCAGGCTCCCACAAGGAGCAGCCACCATGCGCCCGTGAGCAGCACCAGCGCCAACCCAGCAAGGCCCGCGACGGCGAAGGATGCCAGCGCTGCCCGCTTGACCTCACCGGGTTTGGCCAGCTGCTGGCCGACCAGGCGCACCGGTCCGACCCGTACCTCGTCGGTTCCACGGATCCCGTCGGAATAGTCGTTGGCGTAGTTCACCCCTACTTGCAGCGCGAGCGACACGATCAACGCCAGCGCGGTCCTGAATCCGAAGGCGAATCCGCCCAACGGCGCGTTGAGGAAGTAGGCGACCGCTGCACCCACGGCGACTGGGACCACGGCTGCCGGCAGCGTTCGAGGGCGCGTTCCAGCTATCCACTGCGCGGTCGTTGCCACCGGTCAGTGTCCAATCCGGGCAGCAGCGGCTTTCCGCAACTCCGCCCGATCCACTTTGCCGGCTGGCAGCGTCGGCAAAGTGGCTACGACGACAACCTGGCGCGGTCGTGCCTCAGCGCCAAGTACGTCGGCGGAGTGGCTCACGACGGCCGACACGACCCGGTCACCCGCGGTCGGGTCGGTTGGGTCAGGCACCACGAACGCGGTCAACTTGGAGCCCCACTGGTCGTCCGGCACGGCAACGACTGCAGCTTCACTGACTTCGGCGGTGTCGTTGACGGCGGCCTCGACCGCTGAGACCGAGACATTGATGCCGCCCACTTGGACGACGTCGTCGATGCGACCGACGATCTCCAAGCGATTCAGGTCATCGATTCGGCCCAGATCGCTGGTTCGGTGCAGGCCCGGGCTAAACAGCGTTGCCGTCAGGTCCGGCCGCAGCCGGTAGCCGCGCCCGACGATCGCGCCCATGATCTCGACCCGACCCACTCCCGCCTCGTCAGCGTCGGCGATCTTGACCGTCACGCCGTTGAGCGGGGTGCCGTCGTAAACGCAGCCGCCGGAGGTCTCGGTCATGCCGTACGTCGTCACCACGTGCGCACCGAGGGACACCGCTCGACGGATCAGTCCGCGGGGCGCAGCCGCCCCGCCGAGCAGGATGGTGTCGTAGGCGGTGAGAGTGTCCGAGGCGTCCATTCCGGTCGCGACGATGCGGGCCAACTGCGTCGGGACCAAGGCGGTCCGCAGTGCTGATCCGTCCACGTCGGCCATCGCCCGGGCGGCACGGGTCGCGTGGGCGAACTCCTCGGCGGAGAAATGCGCGGCACCGCCAACGGAATCCAACGGCACCGGTGGGATCCCGGACAGGTGCGCCCGAACCAGCACCTGGAGGCCGGCGACGTGATGTGCCGGCAGCGCCATCACCCATCGGGCTGGATCGCCGAGCCGGGCATTGGTGGCTTTCGCTGAGGCGATCAGGGCGGATCCGGGTAGCAGCACGCCGCGAGGTTCACCCATGGAACCGGATGTCGTCACGACGACGGCGACGTTCTCGTGTTCAAGCGGTGCGCTCGGGTCATCCGGCCGGACGGCCGCAAGGACCCGCTGCACGTAGCTCGGTGGACCCACGGGGATGGGCGCTATCGCCGGTCCAGCCCCATTGAGGGCGTCGGGCAGTTCGGCGGCTAAGGCCAGCACTCCGTCTGGGCCCGGTTCCACCGTTAGCCGGGTCAAGGTCCGCTTTGGCATCGCGGTTAGCCTAGCCACCTACGTTCACACCCACTCGGAGGCGACACCCACCATGGATTCGCGCACGCACTATCAACTCCCACCAGTCGTTTCTCCGGACAGCCCGGCGGCCCAAGACCCGGCGTATTCCTCGATCGAACCGGGTGCGGTGTGGGAGTCCCGAGGCGAATACGGCGACATCCGCTATGAGGTCTCCACCGGCGACGATGTCGGCATTGCCAAGATCACCATCAATCGTCCGCAGAAGCGCAATGCGTTCCGTCCGCAGACCTTGTTTGAGTTGACCCACGCGTTCAACGTTGCTCGCGATGACGACCAAGTGGGTGTCATTGTGCTGACCGGCCAGGGCGACTGGGCGTTCTGCTCCGGCGGTGACCAGGTGATCCGCGGCAACGACGGTTACATCGGTGACGATGCCGTGGCGCAGAAGGGCATCGGCCGACTCAATGTGCTGGACCTACAGGTGCAGATTCGTCGGACGCCAAAGCCGGTGGTCGCGATGGTGGCTGGCTACGCCGTCGGGGGTGGACACGTGCTGCACATCGTGTGCGACCTGACGATTGCCGCGGACAACGCGCGCTTTGGCCAGACCGGACCCAAGGTCGGATCGTTCGACGGTGGCTACGGATCGGGTCTGCTGGCCGCCCAGATCGGACAGAAGCGTTCCCGCGAAATCTGGATGTTGTGTCGGCAGTACGGAGCCGAGCAGGCGTACGACTGGGGCTTGATCAACTCGGTAGTGCCGCTGGCCGACTTGGAGAAGGAGACCGTCGAGTGGTGCCGAGAGATGTTGGCGCACTCGCCGCTCGCATTGCGAATGCTCAAGGCCTCCCACAACGCGGCCGACGACGGACTTGCCGGGGTGCAGCAACTCGCTGGCGACGCGACGCTGCTGTTCTACATGACCGAGGAAGCGCAAGAAGGCCGCGACGCCTACAAGGAGAAGCGCGCACCCAACTTCGGTCAGTTCCCCAAGCGCCCCTAGCTCGTGGCCACTGACCAGGCGCTCGCGACGATTCTGGCCCACGCGACCCCGTTTCAGTTGCCACTGAACACAACCTTCCGCGGCGTGACGACCCGCGAGGGTCTGCTGATCAGCGGGACGAGCGGCTGGGGTGAGTTCGCGCCGTTCCTCGAGTACGACGATCCGACGTGCGCCCGGTGGCTCGCCGCAGCGATCGAGGCGGCCTTCGGCCGGTGGCCAGCACCAGTTCGCGATGCGGTGCCTACTAACGCGATCGTTCCCGCCGTGGGTGTGCAAGCCGCGACGGAGTTGACGACCCGAGCCTATGAACGCGACGGCTGCACCACTGTCAAAGTAAAGGTGGCGCAGGCTGGCCAGACCCTCGACGACGATCTGGCCAGGGTTGCGGCCGTGCGTTCGGCGTTGCGCCGCGCGGGCGCGGCCGAGGCCCACATCCGAATCGACGCCAATGCGGCCTGGACGGTGGAGCAAGCCGTCACTGGGCTGGTCGAGCTGGACGTGGTCGCCGGCGGCTTGCAGTACGCCGAACAACCGTGCGCGACGCTCGCTGAACTCGCCGAGGTCCGCCGTCGAGTTCCGGTACCGATCGCCGCTGACGAGTCGATCCGAACCGCTGACGACCCGATCGT
>JAGNDY010000117.1:3528-4696 GCA_018003655.1 Candidatus Nanopelagicales bacterium | reverse complement strand
GTCTCGGGTTCGAGCACCTCGCCTTCGAGGACTTCGGTGGGCGGGTCGACCTTCTTGACCGCGTCGCCCTTCTGGATGTCGACAGTGGCGACGTATTCCTTGACGACGGTGGGTGCGGACGACACGCCCATCGAGCTCAGCATGTCGCTCAGCTTGCGGCGCAGGTCGCCGGGGTCGGTCGCGGTGATGGTGACGGAAAGGCTCAAGGCGTGTTCTCCACGGGTTGTTCGAAGGTCAGAATGTAAACCGCTCCTTAACGTCATGTCAAGGGGGGATTGTCATTTAGCACAGGCTATGCCAGACTACGCAACATGAAATCCTCGAAGACAAAAACCAAGCCGAAGACCAAGGTGAAAGCGCCGCCCGCGCCCAAGCCGCCGAGGCTCTCGTACCTGGAGACGATGCCGGAGTCGGCGCTGAAGGGACTGGTGAAGGACCACGGCAACCCGACCCGGTTCGCACGACGGGTTGGCGTCTCGCGCCAAGCGCTCTATACGTGGATGGCACGTGGGTTCGTACCGCCGATCCGCGCCGTGCAGCTTGAAGCGATCTTCGGTGTGCCGCGTCTGCGACTGATGGACCCCCTGCTGATCAGCGGGTCGATCGAGGAACTGACCGGTCTCACCCGGGAGCAACTGCAGATTCCCGAGAAGGTGAAGTCGCCCGATTAGGGCGTTGACAAGCGTCGCCGCAGGGTGTCAGCTATGACATCAATTACTCTTATGACGTGGGGCACCCGTGCATTTGCTTTCGGCCCGCCAAGTGGCGGCGCGTCTCAGTGTGTCCAGACCCTACGTCTACACCCTGATCAGGGATCACGGTTTCCCCGCCCCGATTAAGGTCGGGAGCAAGCTAGCGTGGAGCGAATCAGAAGTCTCGGCGTGGATCGAAGCACGCGCGGAGGCTCGCTCCAATGGGTGATGTGCTCACCGTCCTGCGCTGCTACGAGCCGCTGGTCATGTGCAAGGTCTGGAAAGCAGACGGCACGATCGTCCCTTACTCCACTGCGAAGAACTTCCGCGTGGAGGAATACGCAGTCGACGGTATCCGCGACCTGCACAACACCCTCTCCATCCTGCAGAACGATCCGCAAGCCTGCGTGATTCGTGGGGCGCCGAAGCCCGATATCGAATCGCCGACGCGGCGGATCATCGAGAACTTCGACGAC
>JAGNDY010000117.1:0-3428 GCA_018003655.1 Candidatus Nanopelagicales bacterium | reverse complement strand
GCCTACGTCTGCAAGCACGACTCGTGCCACGATCACGGTCGCGGCGAGTTCGCCAGCGCCATCGGCTACACGGAGAACCTGCTGGCCGATCTGGCGCTCCCCGTCCCCCACCACGACTACTCCGAGATCAACGACCCGCTGCTCCTGCCGTCGTTCAAGCGGCTCCCGGGCGGCAAGATCATCACCAGCCTGTCGAACGTGGTGGTGGCGCTGGGATCACCGCACGTCTGCGGGATGCGCCTGCGCTATGACGTGTTCAAGGACGCGATCATGGCCTTCGAGGATGGTGGTATGCGCCCGATCCTCGACACTGATTACACCGCCCTGCGCATCTCTCTTGAATCGCGGGGACTGGAGAACGTCGGCCGCGAGATGATCCGCGACGCCGTCCATCTGGTCGCCGACCGGGACAAGTTCGACAGCGCGTTCGAGTGGCTTGACCAGCAGACGTGGGACGGTGTTCCTCGTATCGAGACCTTCTGGGTCGACCACTTCGGCGTTCCTGATGACAGTCGGGGCTACGCTAGGGCCGTCGGGCTCTACACCTGGACAGCGCTGGCGGGACGGGTCCTGGTCCCGGGGATGCAGGCTGACATGGTCCCCATCCTCACCGGGTCGCAGGGTCTCGGCAAGTCGCGTGGCGTGGCGGCGATGTCGCCCGACCGTGAGTATGTCACCTCCATCTCATTCAACGAGCCTGAGATCGAGCGCGCGCGGAAGATGCGCGGCCGACTGATCATCGAGCTCGCCGAACTGCAGGGTCTCAAGTCGCGTGAGCGGGAGGAAATCCTCGCCTGGGTCACACGTTCCGATGAGCACTGGACGCCGAAGTTCATGGAGATGTCGGTCACATACTCCCGACGGTCTGTTCTGTTTGGAACCACCAATGACCGTGAGTTCCTCGATGACCCGACCGGCGAGCGTCGCTGGCTACCGCTGGACACGGGCGCGGCCGACGGGTTCGAAGGCGTAGACGTCGACGGGATCGTGCGCCTGCGGGGTCAGTTGTGGGCTGAGGGACGCGCGCGGTACGAGAAAGACGGCCTGCAGTGGCGGGATGCCGAGCGGCTCGCCCGCGATGTTCATGAGCGCTACAAGGCCGATGACAGTTGGGGTGCGGCGATCGCGAAGTGGCTTGACACGCCCGACATGAGCGAGACGACACCCAGGCAGCGGAAGTTCCTGCTGATCACCGAAGTTGCCGAGGGCGCGCTGGCCATCCCGACGCGCCACTTGAAATACTCGGACCAGCGCCGGATCGGGAAGGTGCTGCGGAGCGAGGGGTTCGACAGTCAACCGATGCGGATCGGCGAGCAGATCAAGAAAGTGTGGATGCCGAAATGAAAAGAGGGGCGCGAAGCCCCTCTTTGTTATTGCAGGAAAGCGCCTTTCCGGCTCATCACTCCCTCCGTCCGTGTGTGGGGTCGGGTTCCTCCCGGGGACTTGGTAGACGATCTGTGGTTCCATCCTGAAAGCGGGTCGCCCCCGACGCCGCGTTTTCCGCCAGATGAACGTCGCAGACCTTGGCATTGAGGGTGCTGAGCACGATCCGCCAGTAGTTCTGCCAGCCGCCGTCGCAGACTGCACAGCCCTTCACTCCCCACCCCCAAGAGCGCGAGAGGCGGCTCGGAAGTGTTCCATGGGGGCTGACCAGTATGTTCCGGGGCTCCATCCTGCCGCGCGCTTGGTCTCGGCCTTAGCCACCTCCGCAAACGGCCTCAACGCCTCCCGCGCCGCGTCTCGCTCGGCCTCGGCTTTTTCAGCGCGCTCCTTCCACCCCTCTACGATGCCAGCCGCTTCGGAGGTTTCCAGCTTGCCGGTCGCAAGTCCGGCCTCTCGGGCGTAGACGGCCATCTGACGTAGCGCCTCATCCCGCTCGGCCTCGGCCTTTTCGGCGCGGGCCTCCGCATGTGTGGCGCGCGACCTCCACATCGCAGCAACCTCTTCCCAGCCGATGGAGACGCCGTTTTCGTCAACGGTGAACTGCTCGTCTATCGCCTCATCCCGCTCGGCCTGGAGCTTGGCGAGTGCGGCGGCGGCTTCACGCAGATCGTCGGCGGCAGCGTGGTCCAGAAAGCTGGTGTCCGCGATGACGGCCAGCCGCTCTATCAGCCTCTCAACGTCCATGGTGAGGGTCCTTTTGCTGCTGGGCGCGGCGACGACCGATCTCGCGCAGTTCGTCCTTCTCGGCCTTTTCGGCGAACAGGATGTAGCCGTAGAGGCAGACTTCGCGCCAAGCGGCGAAGGCCAGCATGACCATGACGACGAGAACGCCAATCCCGATGACGCCCCAAACAAAGACGCCCGTCGCGTAGAACAGACTCTCAACGCTCATGGCTCACCTCCTTGGGTGATGCGGAGAGCATGGCGCGGTAAGCAGCGTCTACATACAGAGCCATGCCATCTAGCCCTGAGCCTACGGGCCGCTCGCCAAGGCCCCGCCACAGCCAGTACTTGTCGTCGGCAGCGCGTTGCCCCGACTTAACCATCGCCTCGGTCGGCTCTCTCGGAACCAGCACGTAGCCGTCAGGAACCATCCCACCCGGCAGGAGTGCGAGGGCTGCGAATTGATCCACCCACGCCATGACCAGCCCCAGGTCATGGACGCCAACCCTGCACATGAGGCGCGCGCTCAGATCGGACGTGGTGTCGTGGCGCATGGTATTGGCGGCGTCAGCGCGGACCCGCTCGGAGGCTAGGCGGACGGCGAGGGGCATGAGGTAGGCGCTCATTCGTCCAGCCCCCGATCGGCTTCGGCGTCCGACCATCCGCTCTGCCAATCCACGTTGGCGGCATCTCGGAAGACCTCGCCGGCCAAGTTGGCGTTGCGGCCTCGGTTGTAGTCCCGCTGACGAAGGCGCGCGTCGTCCTCATGGTCGGCGGCGTCTGTTGGGCTTCTAGGATCGTGGCTCATGGCAGTTTCGCTCCGATTTGCTTGAGGTAGGCGACCACGGCCCGAGCGCCGTCCCGCGATGACCAGTCCATGTCGATGCTGTCGGAAATGGCGTCTGCGATATCGTCCTCGGCGTCGGTCCAGTCGTAGGGATCGGGTTCGATCCAGACATGCTCGGTGAGCTTGAGCGCCCAGAGCGGACCACGCAGGCTAAGGCGGAAGGCGTCTGCCGCCGTCCGGTTCGGCCACTTGAGGCCTAGGTTAGGGTCGCTGGTGAACGTCCCGTCCTCGGCATTATGGAGCCAGCGGCCTTCGCTGTTCTCCAGCATCCATTGCGACTTGCGGTCGGTCACCTCCACCACCTCATCCGAGACAACAGCCGGTCGGGCTGCGGCTATCAGGGTGAGGATGGTGGGCGGGTCGAAGGTGGCGATGTGGACCGCCCGGGCCTCGATGCGCGCCATCTGGCCGGGGCTATCGCCGGGGGTCGCCATGAAGCACACGCGGTTTTCGCGGTCGGCGTGGATCACAAGGC
>JAGNDY010000116.1 GCA_018003655.1 Candidatus Nanopelagicales bacterium | reverse complement strand
CCGGAGCCGCTTCGGCCACGGCCGATGAATGAGCACCGGGGTGCGACTGGGTGTGGTCGGTCCACCCGACTCCATCCCACCAGCGGACCATGGAACCGTCCTGCGGATCCGCGTACCAGCCTGCTACCGGACTACCTGATTCAGTCACTCAGTTTCCCTTTCCGCGTGCCCTCATGGCGGGCAACTGCGACCTGCATTGCGCCAAACGAGCCCCCACTCATCCCAATGAGGCTTCACGGTACTCGACAGGTCGCTTTGTGACACACATCTCGATACGCTCCGCTACGTGGAGCCGCGCGTCGGGACGCGGTGTCTTGGTGGTCGCCCATAGGCGTCCACCCTGAGTCAGGAGGAACCCAATGCAAGGTCCGACGCCGGGAACTAGTGGTCCCGCAGTTGTTGAGAAGGCCCATACGGGCAAAGTTGTTGGAATCTCAATCATCGCCGCGCTGGGTGGATTCCTGTTCGGCTATGACAGCTCCGTCATTAACGGTGCAAACAAGGCGGTTTTCTACCACTTCCAGATCACCAACACCGGCATGCAGGGATTCGTCGTCGCGATCGCGCTGCTCGCCTCGGCGGTCGGTGCCTTCTTCGGTGGTCGATTCGCTGATCGCTACGGCCGCAAGAAGGTCATGGTCATCGCGGCGATCCTGTTCCTTATCGCTGGTGTCGGACAGGCGTTCCCGTTTAGCGTCGGCGACTTCATGCTGTGGCGCGTCGTTGGTGGGTTCGCGATCGGCTTGGCGGCTGTCATCTCGCCGATGTACATCTCCGAGGTCGCCCCGGCACACCTGCGCGGTCGACTGTCGTCGCTCTTCCAACTCGCCATCGTCGTCGGCATCTTCTCGACTCAGCTGGTCAACCAGATCATCATCGGGCTAACACCCAATGAGATCACCGATCCGCTCAAGAGCCCCCTGGTTCCGCCGGTTGAGGCCAACAACACTCTCGCACTTGGACTTGAGGCGTGGCAGTGGATGTTCCTCTGCATGGTCGTGCCCGCAGTCATCTACTGGATGCTGTCGCTGACAATTCCCGAGTCACCGCGTTACTTGGTTGCACAACGCAAGTTCGACAAGGCGAAAGAGGTCCTGTCGTCGATCTTCCAGGGAGATGTTGGGCCCAAGCTCAGCAGCATCCAGAAGTCGCTCGAGGGTGATCACAAGCCGAGCATGAAGGACATCAAGGGTCCGCGACTCGGACTTCTCCCGTTAGTCTGGGTCGGCATCATCCTGGCGATCTTCCAGCAGTTCGTGGGCATCAACGCGGTGTTCTACTACTCGAACCTGATCTGGAGCGCGGTTGGCTTTGACGAGAGCAAAGCCTTCCTCACGTCGACGATCATCAGTGCTGTCAACGTGCTGTTCACCTTCGTGGCCATCGCGCTGATCGACCGGGTTGGCCGCAAGTTGCTTCTGCTGGTCGGTTCCGCTGGCATGTTTGTGACCTTGGCAATCCTGGCGTTTGTGTTCGCGTCGGCACCAAAGTGCACGGACGCCTTGATCCAAGCGGGCGGCACCAGTGGCTGTACGGTTGCGGCCGACCTGAACTCGCCGATCTTGTCTGACTCCAGTGGTCTGATTGCGGTCATCGCGTTGAACACCTACGTCGCGTTCTTCGCAGCGACCTGGGGTCCGATCGTGTGGGTTCTGCTCGGCGAGATGTTCCCGAACAAGATCCGCGCGGCCGCACTGTCTATCGGTGTCATGGCCAACTGGATCGCCAACTTCATCGTGTCGGAGAGCTTCCCGACTCTGGTCAGCATCTCGCTTGGCCTGGCGTATGGCATCTTCACCGTCTGTGCGTTGCTGTCCTTCTTCTACGTGCTGAAGTTCGTGAAGGAGACCAAGGGAGTCGAACTCGAAGATATGGAGTCCCTCGAGGGCGTGCGGCTTCCCGACAAGCCGAGCACCTAAACACAGACAGCAGTCGATCCCGTCCCCGCGAGTTGCGGAGGCGGGATCGACTGCTGTCTGGTGCATGCCGACTACTCTTGCCTTATGCGATGCACGGGCAACCGAACAGGTCTGCCGAAACCAGGTGTGTCGGGACTCGGTATGCCGAAAATCCTCGGGCTGACTGCCCTGATGGTGTCGGCGACGGTGGTCGTCACGGGTTGCTCCGGTGCGGACTTGATCGAGAGAACCGAGCAAGCAAACCGACTACAGTCCGCATCCGCCTTCGGCTCTCTGACCGCAGATATCGAATCAACGCAGGCCACTGACTACCCCGGATCGGCCGATCTTGCTGCCGTGAAGCGTTGGGAAACCACGACAACCGAGCAGCTGGGCGCAACGTCACAGCGATTTGCGACCTGGTCCTCGCTGACCGAAACCCTGACGTTTGTCCCCAGCCCGCCACCTGGACCCAGCGAGGCGGGCATCACCGCCTTCAACCAGACCTACGCCCAGTGGTCGACCACCAGACGGGCCTACGTGCGCGCGGTCCGCCGGTGTCTACGAGGTGACAAGAAGAAGGTCATTGACAAGTGCCTGGACAACGTCCAAACCAGTAGCGCTGCCGGTCGCCTCAAGGCGGATGCGGCAATGTCCAGTGAGATCGCCAGGATGCGGCTGAGCCTGAGCACCACGGACAGGTCGTCAGCCCAACCCTCCCCCGCCGAAACGACCAACTCCGCCACGCCTAGCGGCTCACCTAGCGCGAACTGAGGTTCCTCGCCGCGGCACCCGCTGCCATGGACTTCGGCTCCGGTGAAGCGAGAGCCAAGCCAGCGTGACCTCGGCGTCGCGCCGACGGCGACCCTGTGGCAGCATGTGTGCCATGCCTTCGACCACCCCGATCCTTGTGGCGCGCCGCCACATCGATTTCGGACGTGTCGCAAGTGCCGTGTGTTCTTGTCGTTGTGCCTGATCGCCGTCCACCAGCCATTGCTGGACGCGCATGCTCGGCCTTCGCCGTTCATCACCTTTCTGATGGTCGCCATTGGGCGCTGCTGTGCGGTCAGCTAACCGAACAGAGGAGACGCCCCAGTGGCGCCACCATCCAAGCCAGCATTCTGCGATCCGACAACTGAGCAACCTTCGGCCAGCGCGCTCCCGCCGTCCCGAGCCAAACGACCGAAAGGGCAGGGGCAGTGGGCGCTCGGGCACCTCGAGCCACTCAATCCCAACGAGCGAGTCAAGAAGGACGACAACGGCCTTAACGTGCGGGCCCGCATCGAGAACGTCTATTCGAAGGCTGGGTTCGCGAGCATCGACCCAGGCGATCTACGCGGCCGCTTCCGTTGGTGGGGCCTCTATACCCAGCGTGCGCCAGGGATCGACGGTGGTCGTACCGCCGCCCTTGAACCGGAAGAACTCGATGATGAGTACTTCATGCTGCGGGTCCGCAGCGACGGTGGCCAGTTGTCGGTGGCCCAACTACGCGTCATTGCCGGCATCTCACGTGACTTCGGTCGGGACACCGCCGACATCACCGATCGACAGAACATCCAACTTCACTGGATCCGAGTCGAAGATGTGCCGAAGATCTGGCAGCGACTCGAAGCCGTCGGCCTGAGTTCGACCGAAGCCTGTGGCGATACGCCGCGGGTCATCCTTGGGTCACCTGTGGCTGGTGTCGCTGCCGACGAGATCATCGACGGCACCCCCGCCATCGATGAGATCCTGCGTCGCTACATAGGCAATCCGGAATACGCCAACCTTCCTCGCAAGTTCAAGACCGCCATCTCCGGCTCGCCCCACCAAGATGTCGCTCACGAGATCAACTGCATCTCGTTCATCGGAGTGATTCATCCAACGCATGGCCCCGGCTTCGACCTCTTCGTCGGTGGCGGACTCTCCACCAACCCGATGTTCGCTCAGCGTCTGGGCGCGTGGGTCGCGCTAGACGACGTTCCCGAGGTTTGGGAAGCGATCATTCGCCTGTACCGCGACTACGGCTACCGCCGCATGCGTACCCGTGCCCGATTGAAGTTCCTGGTAGCCGATTGGGGCGTGGAGAAGTTCCGGCAGGTACTCGAAGATGAGTTCCTCAACCGGCAATTGATCGACGGTCCGGCTCCTGCCGACCCACCCACCGGCCGCCGCGACCACGTCGGCGTCCATCCGCAGAACGACGGCAACCACTACCTGGGCGTAGCACCTACCGTCGGTCGCGTCTCCGGTGAGTTGCTGTTCGCGATCGCTGACATCGCCGACGGGGTCGGTAGCGATCGAATCAGGCTGACCGCTGAGCAGAAACTCGTCCTCTTGGACGTGCCCGCCGAACGCGTGGATGAGGCCGCTGCCGCGTTCGAGTCACTCGGTCTGTTTGTCCGACCCAGCGAGTTCAGACGTGGCGCAATGGCGTGCACCGGGATCGAGTACTGCAAACTCGCGATCGTTGAGACCAAAGCCCGTGCCGCCGACATGGTCGCCGAGCTGGAAGACCGACTCCCCACCTTCGACGCGCCGCTAAGCATCCATGTCAACGGTTGCCCGAACTCGTGTGCCCGATTCCAGGTCGCCGACATCGGTTTCAAGGGATCTCTGGTCACTGATGACGACGGCCGCACGGTTGAGGGATTCCAGGTTCACCTCGGGGGCACCCTCGGGGGCGGTGTTGGCCTTGGTCGCAAGCTGCGTGCGCACAAGGTGACGGCCGACGAGTTGCCTGTATTCGTCGAGCGGGTCACGAGCAACTACCTCGAACAGCGCGAAGTCGACGAATCATTTGCCGTTTGGGCAACACGTGCCGATGACGCGGACCTGCGATGAACGCACCCATGTACTGCCCGTT
>JAGNDY010000115.1 GCA_018003655.1 Candidatus Nanopelagicales bacterium | reverse complement strand
TGGGTACCGACTGACAGCACGACAGCGATGCACAGCACCAACCATCGGGTCCCGCGCCAGCCCAACGTCACGGGATCAACCTAGGGCGTCGGTACCGCGCAACGCACCCAGAGCAAACTCAGTGCCGATCCAATCGGGCCTTGACTTTGCGACCTTGCAATCGGGTGCTGTTGAGCGCCGCAATGACCATCTTTGCCGAGTCGGCTGGAACCTCGACAGTGGTGAAGCGCGGCGCGATGTCGATGCCGCCAATGTCGGAGCCAGCCAGTCCCGTCTCGTTGGCGATCGCACCCACTACGTCTTGAGGTCGAACGCCAGCGTCCCTGCCAAGGCCTAGGTAGAGCCGCTTCTTACCTGCTCCGGGCTTGCCCCCACGCTTCTTGTCTGCACCACTCTTTCCATCCCTTTTCTTGCCACCGGACGCCTTGCGGTCATCGTCGCTGTGGCGATCGCGTCCCCGGGAACCCTTGCGGTCAAAGGACTTCTTGCCACCGGACTGATTGGCGAACCCCGGCTGCGGGATCACCTCCTCGTCGGCCTCACCGACGGTGCTCACGTGAGCCATCTTGATGGCCGCCAGCGCGACCCGCTCCACGTCGAACTCCTCGGTCAGCGAGCCGAGGACGCCCCGGTAGTGGTCAAGGTCGCCGTCCCGACAAACGCGCTCGAGGGCGGCCCGAGTCACCTCCTGGCGACGGGTTCGAAGGTCATCGGTCGTCGGCAACGTACCGATGCTGATCTTCTGTTTGGTGCTGCGCTCGATCGCGTTGAGCTGCCTGCCCTCGCGGGGCTCGGCCAACGTGATCGCAACGCCCTCGCGCCCTGCGCGACCGACCCGGCCCACCCGGTGCACGTAGGACTCCGGCGCGGCTGGCACGTCGTAATTGAACACGTGAGTCAACTGTTCGACGTCCAGCCCGCGGGCAGCGACGTCGGTGGCAACCAGCAGTTCGGCGCTACCGCTGCGCAGTCGTCCCATGACCCGGTCACGCTGACCCTGGTCCATGCCGCCATGCAACGCCTCCGCGCGGTAGCCGCGGGCATTGAGGGTCTCGGTCAGGTTGTCGACGTCGGCGCGCGTCCGGCAGAACACCAAGGCTGCCGTGGGCATTTCGATATCGAGGATGCGTCCAAGCGCAGCCGCTTTGTAGGGCCTCGCGACGATGTAGGCAGTCTGCGTGGTCGTGGGTCGTTCGCCCTCGGGAACCACCTCGCGCGCTATCTCGATCCGCCCCGGATTCTGAAGGTGGCGTTCGGCAATCCGAATGATGCGTTTGGGCATCGTCGCGGAGAACATCACCGTCTGCCGGTCGGCGGGCGCTGCGGTAAGGATCGTGTCGATGTCCTCGGCAAAACCCATATCGAGCATCTCGTCAGCCTCGTCGAGCACCACGGTGTCGATGTCGTCAAGCTTGAGGTAACGCCGCTCGATCAAATCCATTGCCCGCCCTGGCGTTGCCACGACGATGTCGACGCCACGCTTCAGTGCTGCCACCTGGCGTCCAACCGGCTGACCGCCGAAGACCGGCAGTGTTCGCACTCCATACGGTCGGCCATAGCGGTGGACGGCCTCAGCCACCTGCATACAGAGTTCTCGAGTCGGCGTCAGGACCAGCGCGGTTGGTAGGGCACCCTTGTGCGGACCGTCGCCGCCAGCGCGCCGATTGAGAATCGGCAGGGCAAATGCTGCCGTCTTCCCGGTACCGGTTGCGGCTTGGCAGAGCAAGTCACCACCTTCGAGCATTGCCGGAATAGCGCGCTGCTGGATGGGTGTGGGTGCCTCGTAGCCGAGGTCGGCGAGGCAGGTAGCCAGTTCCGGCTCAATACCTAGTGCCGCGAAATCGTTGTCGTGGGTACTCATGGCTCTCGTCTCTGTTCACGGTGCCGACGCTCGGGCCACTCGTGCCCTCTATCCCACCACGACGGATCGCCCGGCACCTAATCAGCGCAAATCGGAAGTAGGGCTCTGCACAGCCGCAACGAAGTCAGCGATCAGATCGCTGACTTGATCCGCCGCTTCGATGTGCGGGTAGTGCCCTTGACCGCTGATCACCTCAACCTGCGCTGCCAGCACGTAGCGCTGCACCAGCTCCACCCAGGGCGACACGCGCCCGGCGGCCAGTGGCGTTCTGACTAGCTCGGCCGTCATCGTCGTGCTCTGGATCGCCAGCAACGGGACCCGCACCGCTGCCAGGGCTTGCTCGGCGCTGCGAAGGTCCCAACCGACAATGCTGGCGAATAGTGGCGCGCCCACCTCCGGCGACAGCGCCAACCCGCGAGCGATGACGGCGGCTTTCAGTTCTGGGTCGCTGGAGCCGATGAACATGTTCTCGAAGAAATCTCGAACGAATGGCTCATATCCGTCGCCTCGCAACGTTTCGACCATCGCACGCTCGGCGTCGTCGGGATTCCCTCCGCCAGCACGACTGCCGTCGAGCAGCACCAAACCAGCAACCCTGTGCGGCGCTTCCAGGTAGGCCTGCAGGATCACGCGGCATCCCATGCTGTGCCCGACGAGGACCGCTGGCGGCAGATCCAAATCAGCTAGCAACGAGCCCACATCGGCGCCGAACGCCTCGATCGAAAAGCCCCCAGCACCAGCGGGAGCACCACCGTGTCCGCGCAGATCACAGGCGACGACCGTCGTTTGTTCAGCCAGCCGGTCGAACTGCGCTTGCCAGTCCGAGGAGTCGCAGGCGAATCCGTGCACGAACACGACCGCTGGGGAGCCGGTGCCAGCTTTGTGGAACTGCATGCGGTCGAGTCCTCCCAGGGCACGGATCGGCGGTAGCTCGCCGCGCACCGCGTCCGCGCCAGTCTGCTTCGAGCGCCACCGCAGTTGCCACCGGGACACTCATCTCGCCCAACGCGGCAAGACGAACCTGTGATGGTGGATTGTCGACAGCAGACGTTGATAATCCACCATCACAGATACAAACCTCCCTGTTCCGGGCAAATCGAGGTCTGCGGGTGTCGTCAGGTGGATCGATTCCGCTTCGGAAGGATCTGTTCCACTTGCGCCTGCAAGGCAGCAATGACATCTCGCAATGCCGTCGGCTCCCCGGACGCGCGGCACAGCAGCAGGGCACCTTCCACGGCTGCAACCGTCAGTGTCGCGAAGCGCGTCGCGTCGGCCGGAGCAGCGCCTGCCGTCTGTAGGCAACTCGCGAGCGCCAACTGCCACCGCTGGAACACCTGGGTGGTTACCGCGCGAAGCTGACCGTCCGGATCATCAGCGGCCATGGTCACCGCCGCGACTGGGCACCCGGGCCGCAGTGCGCCGCCGAGGACGATGCGTTCGGCCAAGCCACCCAACCGTGCGAGTGCCTCTTGCGGATCGTGATCAACGCACTCACGCTCGATCAACTCACTGATCCGACCGCCGGTGCGCTCGACTACCTCGGCAGCAAGCTGCGACTTACCGCCCGGAAAGTGGTGATAGATCGATCCGCGGGCGGCATCAGCTCGAGCGACGACATCCCGGAAGCCGGTGCCGTCGTACCCGCGATCACGGAAGAGCTCCGTGCCAGCGACGAGCATCCGCGTCCGGGTATCGGTTCCCATGGACCCTCCAAAGCGTGACTATGACGAGTGTCCTACTCTAGCGTCATGGTCACTAGGACGGTCGTCCTAATTCCTCGTATGCGCACCGTGTCACCGCGGGCGCCTAAAAGTACGGAGCAAGCATGGACACTGAACGCACCGACGATCCAGCAACAGTCACCGTCGAGTTGGTCGACCACGTCCTGCACATCGGCTTGAACCGGCCGCACAAGCGCAATGCCTTCGACCAAGCGATGCTGGCCGAGCTCGCTGCGGCATACGGTCGCTTGGAAGACGATCCCGAAGCCTGGGTCGGCGTGCTGTTTGCCCACGGCAAGGACTTCACTGCGGGCCTGGATCTCGCGCAGGTGGCCGGTCCAATCCTGGAGGGCGACACCAGCTACCTCGACGCTCCCGCGATCGATCCGTGGGGGCTGACCGGAAGGGCACGAACCAAACCGATCGTCGCTGCCGCCCAGGGGCGATGCCTGACCCTTGGCATCGAACTTCTGCTCGCTTCCGACATCCGGGTGGCGGCCAACGACACCACGTTTGCCCAGATTGAGGTGCTGCGAGGGATCTACCCATTCGGCGGGGCGACCATCCGGTTCACCGCGCAAACCGGTTGGGGAAACGCCATGCGCTGGATGCTCACCGGCGACGAATTCAACGCCGCGGAAGCACTGCGTATCGGACTGATCCAGGAGTCAGTCGAGCCGGGTACCCAAATCGACCGTGCGGTCGAACTGGCCGAACGCATCGCCCAAAGGGCGGCGCCCCGCGGCGTGAGCGCAACTTTGGTCTCTGCTCGACGAGCGCTGGTCGAAGGTCCACAGGCGGCAGCAGATGCCCTGCTGGCTGACGTCGCAGACCTACTCAGGAGCCCAGACGCAATGGAAGGCCTGCAGTCATTCCTCGAGCGTCGGCCCGCCGTCTTCACCGGTCGATGATCAGCGGTCGCGCGGACGGGAACGTCCCGGCCTGCGGATCGAGTCGTGTCGGCGAGGTGACGCATTCAGTGACGAATCCCCATCCGGCGGGTCTCGGGGTCGGAATCCGTCGGAATCCTACGCAGCGTAACTGAATGGCTGTATACGACCAGTCGGATACAACTAAGAGTAATCACCCGTTTGGAGTAGAAGCGACTTACAGACCGCTGGGGGCGCCCCGATGGCGGCAGTATGGCAAGGCGGAATCGCACCCTCGTGCGCGCGATGATCGCAGCGGCAGCCGCTGCGACAGCCGTCACGGCCCTTGCTCCGCCCGCAGGAGCAGCGCCAGTCACCGGGTTGCGCGGCCTACCTTCCGCAACCGCGTCGGACGGGGCATCCATCGGCGACTGGTACGTCGT
>JAGNDY010000114.1 GCA_018003655.1 Candidatus Nanopelagicales bacterium | reverse complement strand
GGCGCCGACATCGACGGCATCCTCGCGGGGATGCACCTGATCGCCCAAGCCGACCCCGAAGCTGCCGGTGACCGCCGCGCGCAACTGCTCGCCTCCGGCCCTGCGGTCCAATGGGCACTACGGGCAACGGAACTGCTGGCAACGGACTGGAATGTCCATGCCGATGTGTGGTCGGTAACCAGCTGGACGCAGTTGCGACGCGATGGCCTCAGCGTCGATCGCTACAACATGCTCGAGCCGGGTGAACCAACCCGAACCGCCTACGTCACGGCGGCCCTGGCCGACCGACCCGGCCCAGTGGTCGCCGTGTCGGATTACATGCGGGCGGTACCCGACCAGATTCAGGCGTGGGTACCGGGGCCGTACACGTCGCTTGGCACCGATGGGTGGGGGATGTCGGACACACGCGAGGCGCTGCGCCGCCACTTCCTCGTCGATGCCGAGTCCGTAACGGTCGCAACATTGGCCCAGTTGGCCGCGCAAGGGATTGTTGAACGCTCCGTAGTCGCCGAGGCGATCAAAACGTACGCGCTTGACTTGGTACACCCAGAGCCGTACAACTGATCAACAACCCCAACAAAGGAGCTGTCATGCGGACCAGGATGCAGCGCACGTTGTTCAGTCTCGGTTCTGGCGCTATCCTGGTAGGTGCACTGACCGCATGCGGGGGTGGCACCTCCGTCACGACCAATGACGAGTCACCCGGCGACGTGAAGATCAGTTCAAGTGAGGGCAGCCTGTCGACGAATTCCCAGTTGCCCGAGGGCTGGCCCAGTGACGTGCCCACACCGCAGGGACTGCCGGTCATCAATGGCACCACAATCAACACCGGCAAAGGCGACACATATTCGGCAACCTTCGAGGGTTCGGACGCCACGCCCGAGCAAGTGGGCGCGCAGTTGACCACCGATTTCAAGGCCAAGGGTTGGAAGTCGTCGACCACGTTGGGCGGTGGAAGTTCCGGCGGGATCCAAACGTGGTCAAAGGGCACTCGCAGCGTTCAGGTGACCATCGCCCCGAGCGAAGGCAAGACCGGTGTCAACATCACGGTCGTTGATTCCGGCAGCTAACACTCTCTCAGGCGGGCGCCACCACGACATCGCCGCGATGTGATTTATCAAGAACGTCAGAATCTCCATTCAACAGGCGCGCAGAGGCGCATCCAGGGACTATGTGGAGGTGCCAGTGCCCGAGACCACCGACGTTGTGCGTCGCCTCGCTGCGTCATTCGCCGCAGCGTGCGCTTTGACGATCCTCGCGGTTCCAGCGGCACAAGCCGCTGACAGCCCCACATCAAGCCCGACCCCGACCACACCATCGGCTCCAACGGCGGTGACGACTCTGACGCTACAGCGCAAGTTGGCCGCGCTGAAGCTGCCCGTCGGACCCGCCACCGGAACACAAGGAGCGCAGACGCGCCGCGCGCTGTGTGCCTGGCGCGAGTTGACCGGCCGTAAGGCGACCCGGCTGCCAGCGAGTTCAGCCGAGGCCTCCGCACTCGTCGCCACCCCCAACACGACCAACTGGAAGGTCCCGTCGGCAATCAGGACCGTCCGCTTTGCGGTCAATATGCAATGCCAGACCGCTGTGTTCATCACCAAAGGGATCGTCGACCGAGTCATTCCCGTGAGCACCGGCAAGAACCCAGGATGGACGCGCAGCGGGTTGTTCAAGGTCTATTGGATCTACCCCCGCGTTTGGCAATCAAGCACCATGTTCCCGGAGCCAGACGGGCGCCCGGGGCTGTTTCGACCGATCTACTTCGACGGCAATATCGCCGTCCACGGAACACCCCACGTTCTTCGACCCCGCCCGCAGTCTCATGGGTGTGTGCGCACGCAAAAGTCCGACCAGCGATGGATCGCTCAGCACCTGGCCCGCGGCATGAAGGTGTGGGTCTACGGCGACTATTGGAAGTCGTCGGTCAAGCCGTTTGGCCTGAAGTCAACTACGGCTGAGCCCAAGGTGACGACGAAGCGGACGACCGGCCGGAGCCTCGGCAGCACACCGACACCAATTGGCTGACCGCGCGACCGGCAGTTCCACGTCGTGGTTTGCAGCAACGTAGCGACCCTGCCGACCACGTTCGGCGACGTCTGGCTGATCGTCGGCTTCGCGGTGGCCGTTCCAGGATCCCTCGTCAGTGCCCTGTACATGCGGCGTAGGAGCGGCGGCTCAGTCAATTTGTTCCTGCGGGCCTGTTGGTTGACCATCCTCGTGGTAGCCGCCATCGTGGACGACGTCGCGCACATTCCGATCGTCGGCACCGTTGGCAAGCCGACAGGTCATGGGGCATTCCAGCGCTTGGTAGCACCGGATGCACTGGTGGGGCGCAGTGGGCGGAAGAAGTCCCGAAGGTCGTTGGCGAGCAGGGCAGGCTCCTCAAGGGGCAGGAAGTGGCCGCCTCGGCTTGGGCCGCGCCACTGACGTAGATCGCGGTAGGTGCGCTCGGCATACTCACGTGGGTAGTCCCGATCCTCCGGTGTGAGCGTGACACCGGTCGGGACCTCAACTGCGGCCAGCGGCGGCGTCTGGTGGTCGTCAAAGTAGGGGCGGAACGACGAGCCGATCGTTCCGGTGAACCAGTAGAGACTAATGATCGTGAGCAGGGTGTCTTTGCTGAACCGGGTCTCTACGTTTCCCTCACAGTCCCCCCACGTTCGGTACTTCTCGACGAGCCAAGCGGCGAGCCCGGCGGGGGAATCGAGCAGGGCGGCGGCCAGCGTGTCCGGACGGGTGCTCTGCATCGCGGCGTATCCGTCGTCGCTTTGCTCGTTGCTCCGCCCTGCTAGATAGGCCTGCTCGGCGGCGGTCAACGAATCGACGTCATCGAGGATGGGATGCAGGTTCGGGTGGTGGGTATAGATGCCGACGACTCGTTCTGGGTGGCGGGAGCCGAGAAAACCCGTGACATGCGAGCCGATGTCCCCGCCATAAGCGCCGAACCTCGGATAGCCCAGCACCTCGCTCATCAGCCGGGCCCACAGGTCGGCAATCATCGGTGGGATTACCGGGCCCTGCCGGGGCAGGTCAGAGAATGCGAAGCCGGGTAACGAGGGGATGACCACGTCGAAGGCGTCGCTCTCTTTCCCGCCGTGAGCGGCCGGGTTGGTCAGTGGAGCGATCAGCGGCAGCATCTCGACGAAACTGCTCGGCCAGCCGTGTGTCAGCACAAGTGGCAGCGATGCGGACCCCCGGCGGCTGGGGACAGCTCGGACATGAACGAAGTGCACGCGCTGGCCTTCGAGGGTGACGGTGTACTGGGAAACTTGATTGAGTTGGCATTCACGGGCCCGCCAGTCAAAGCCTGTGCGCCAATAGGCGACCAACTCGCGCAGATAGTCCGGGTCGGTGCCAGCTCGCCATCCGGGGGCGGTCTGTCGAGTGAAGCGGGTACGGCCCAGACGATCGGTCAGATCTTTCAGTGCAGCGTCCGCCACGTCGATGGTGAACGGTGATGCAAGAGGTGAGGGCATGGAAAGTACCTCCGTGACCTGTTCGGCGTCGGCGGTCGAGCGCGGCTGCGCGGCCTCGTCGACCAGGTACAGCGGTGATGGTGGTAGCCCCGACGGGATTCGAACCCGCGCTACCGCCTTGAGAGGGCGGCGTGCTAGGCCGCTACACAACGGGGCCCTAGACTTTGACTTTTTCGGTCGAGATGGTGACTGCGGTGATGCTAGTTACTGCCGTCTTGCAAAATACTGCGGTGTTCACTGCTGCGGTACATCGGGCCGCGATTCGCTGCGGGTTGAGCTGGGGTACCAGGACTCGAACCTAGACTAGCTGAACCAGAATCAGCCGGGCTGCCAATTACCCCATACCCCAAGAGGTTCGTCGAGTATAGCCCGCAGGGTTTCAGCCGTCAGCCCTGAGTCGGTCCGGCGGCGGAGTGCAGTCGCTCCATCGAACGGTCACGACCGAGCAATTCCAGGGATTCGAACAATGGGGGTGACACTCGCCGACCCGTGACTGCAACCCGAACGGGACCGAACGCGATGCGTGGCTTGAGCCCCAGCTGGTCGATCAGTCGGGTACGCAATGCCTCTTGAATCGGCTCGGTGGACCAATCCTGCACCTCGGCCAGGGCAGCCAACGCAGCTGCCACCACCTCGCGGCCCGACTCATCGAGCACCTTGGCGACATCCGCCGGATCGCGTTCAAACGGAATGCTGTCGGGCCCACCGGCGAAGAGGAAGCCAACCATGCCGACTGCCTGCGAGAGCGTCTCCATCCGCTCGCTGATGTGGGGAATCGCTGCGTGGAGCAGGGCTCGCTGGTCTGCGGTTGGTCGGGCGGGCAGCACGTCGGCCTCAACCAGGAACGGCAGGATTCGATCGGTGAGGTCATCGGGCTCCAGCGCGCGGATCCAATCACCGTTGATGGATGTGCACTTCTTCAGGTCAAAGCGCGCCGGATTGGGGTTGACCCGGGAGATCTCAAAAGCTGCCGCCATCTGGTCGAGCGAGAAGAACTCAACGTCGTTGCCCAGCGACCACCCGAGCAGCGCCAGGTAGTTCACCAGTCCTTCCGGCAGGAAGCCCGCGTTCATGTAGTGCGAGAACGACGCCTCGGGATCGCGTTTGGAGAGCTTCTTGTTCCCTTCGCCCATGACGTAGGGCAGGTGCCCAAACTGCGGCATGGGGCCGACGCTCACCCCGATGTCGGCTAGCGCCTGGTGCATCGCGAGCTGCCGAGGGGTGGAGGACAACAAGTCCTCGCCACGCAGCACATGCGTGATGCCCATGAGTGCGTCGTCGGTTGGGTTGACCAACGTGTAGAGCGGTTCGCCGTTGGCCCGAACGATGACAAAGTCGGGAACGTGCGCCGATCCGAATGACAGTTCGCCTCGAACCAGATCGTCCCAGGTCCAGTCTTGGTGGGGCATCCGGAATCGGACGACGAACGACCGACCCTC
>JAGNDY010000113.1 GCA_018003655.1 Candidatus Nanopelagicales bacterium | reverse complement strand
GTTCCGTCGGCGACCTCAGAAGGTGCCGTGTACTGCAGCGCCTTCGGCCGGCTCGGACTCAGTCCCGGAGCCTCGACATGCGGGTGGGCTGCGGCAGCGGCAAGCACGGCGGACACGCCCTGTGCGGCTGCGATAGCTTCCTCGCGGTCAGCCTCAGAACCTTCAATCGCGTCCACCTCGTCCTCGTTGACGGTGACGTCGACGTTGAAGAGGTAACCGACTGATTCCTCCTTGATCGCGCCCATCATCGCTTGGAAGAGGTCAAAGCCTTCTTTCTGGTACTCCACGAGCGGATCGCGCTGCGCCATCGCCCGCAGGCCAATGCCCTCTTGGAGGTAGTCCATCTCATACAGGTGTTCGCGCCACTTGCGGTCAAGTACTGAGAGCACGACACGACGCTCAAGTTCGCGGGTCACGTCGGTACCCAGTGCCTCTTCGCGCGCGTCATAAGCCTGCTGAATGTCCTCCTGCAGTTCCTCCGTGAGGAACTCCCGACTCAAACCACTGCGACCACCACCGGAGCGCTGCTCGAGGTCCTCGATACTCACGCCGACTGGGTACAGGGTCTGCAGGTGGGTCCACAGTGCCTCAAGATCCCACTCTTCCGGGAAACCATCGGTCGTCGCGCCGATGACTGCCGCCGCAATGGCGTCATCCAGGAAACTGCGGACCTGATTCTCTAGATCCTCACCCTCAAGAACCCGATGCCGTTCGTCATAGATCACGAGTCGTTGGCGGTTCATGACCTCGTCGTACTTGAGCACGTTCTTGCGGATCTCAAAGTTCTGCGACTCGACCTGGCCCTGTGCACTGGCAATTGCTCGGGTGACCATCTTGGCTTCGATCGGCACATCGTCGGGAACGTTGAACCGGCTGAGGAACGCCTCCACCATGGCGGCATTGAACCTGCGCATCAAGTCGTCTTGCAGCGACAGGTAGAAGCGGGTTTCACCTGGGTCGCCCTGGCGCGCCGACCGACCGCGCAGTTGGTTGTCGATCCGGCGCGACTCGTGCCGCTCGGTTCCCAACACATACAACCCGCCGAGTTCGATGACCTCCTCGTGCTCAGTCTTGACCGACTCCTGCTCCTTGTCGAGCGCGTCCGCCCACGCCGCCTCGTACTCCTCCGGCGTCTCGACCGGAGACAGACCCCGGTCGGCCAACTGCGCGGAGGCTCGGAACTCCGGGCTTCCGCCGAGCATGATGTCCGTGCCACGGCCAGCCATGTTGGTCGCGACCGTCACGGCACCTTTGCGACCTGCCTCGGCAACAATGGTGGCCTCACGATCGTGGAACTTGGCGTTGAGGACCTCGTGCCGGACACCCGCCGCTCGCAGCGCCTTGGACAGCACCTCGCTCTTCTCCACACTGACAGTTCCGACGAGCACCGGCTGCCCTGCTTCGCTTCGCTCGGCGATGTCTTCCACCACGGCAGCGAATTTGGCTTCCTCTGTGCGGTAGACGAGATCGGGCTCATCGAGCCGGATGTTCTGCTTGTTGGTCGGGATCGGAACCACGCCGAGCTTGTAGATCTGGCTGAACTCAGCAGCCTCGGTCATCGCGGTACCGGTCATCCCGCCGAGCTTGTTGTACAGGCGGAAGAAGTTCTGCAGGGTGATGGTGGCCAGAGTCTGGTTCTCGGCCTTGATCTCGACACCCTCCTTGGCCTCGATGGCTTGGTGGAGACCCTCGTTGTAGCGCCGTCCCGCCAAGATGCGACCGGTGTGCTCATCCACGATCAGCACCTCGCCGTCAATAACGACGTAGTCCTTGTCTTTCTTGAACAGTTCCTTGGCCTTCAGCGCGTTGTTCAGGTAACCGACGAGCGGAGTGTTCACGGCCTCGTAGAGGTTCTCCATCCCGAGCCAGTCCTCGGTCTTCTCCACGCCTGACTCAAGGATGCCGACGGTTCGCTTCTTGACGTCAACCTCGTAGTCATCCTCGACGTCCAGGCGCGTGACCAGCTTGGCGAAGTCGGCGTACCACTTTGGCTCCTGATCGCTCGGCCCGGAGATGATCAGTGGCGTGCGCGCCTCGTCGATCAGGATGGAGTCAACCTCGTCAACGATGGCAAAGTGATGCCCACGTTGGACCATCTCTTCTTTGGACCACGCCATGTTGTCGCGCAGGTAGTCGAACCCGAACTCGTTATTGGTGCCGTAGGTGATGTCGGCGTTGTAGGCAACTCGACGCTGCTCGGGGGTCATCGACGACAGAATGCAGCCGACCTCAAGGCCGAGGAAGCGGTGAACCCTGCCCATCCACTCGGAGTCGCGCTCAGCGAGGTAGTCGTTGACCGTGATGATGTGCACCCCGTCGCTGGCGAGCGCGTTGAGGTAGGCCGGAAGCGTTGACACCAGCGTCTTG
Organism: Candidatus Nanopelagicales bacterium; assembly: GCA_018003655.1. Lineage (NCBI taxonomy): Bacteria > Bacillati > Actinomycetota > Actinomycetes > Candidatus Nanopelagicales > Candidatus Nanopelagicales bacterium. The sequence goes on along the minus strand of JAGNDY010000113.1, from coordinate 2,591 downwards.
CCTTCACCCGTACGCATCTCGGCAATGTTGCCGAGATGCAGCGCCGCGCCACCCATGATCTGAACGTCGTAATGGCGCTGTCCGAGTGTGCGTCGCGCAGCCTCGCGGACGGTGGCAAACGCCTCGGGAAGTAAGTCGTCGAGCGTCTCCCCGGCTGCCAGTCGCTCGCGGTACTCATCGGTCAGCGCCCGAAGCTCGGTGTCGCTGAGATCGACAAAGTCCTCCTCCAGCGCGTTGACCTGACCGGTGAGGCCGACCAATTTGCGCAGAGTCTTGCCTTCACCAGCACGCAGAACCTTGTCCCAAATCGCCACTCGGTCATGGTACGCAGTCCAGCCGGTGGAGGCCACGGCGCACAGAGATCGGCGCCGAGATCCCGCCGAACGCATTTGTTCGACCTGACTTCTGCGAAACGCCGCACACGGACCACGACGCTGAGGCATGCTGACGCCGTGCCGGATTCACTACCTCCCGCAGCGAACACCGAGATCGCCGCAGGAACCATGCAACTGCAGCCCATTGACGCTGCCTCGCGAGCGGGTGCGATTGCCGCCTTGGGGACTCTCGTCCGCCGAGCGACGGCGGTTTGGGTCGCCCGTGACGCCACCACAGCGGTCCCACGCGCCTACGCGGCGCTGATTGCCAGCGGCAATCACTTCGAGGTGCGATCAGCTCCCGGCCTCTACGGCGACGTGACCGACGCGGAGGAAGCCCGGGAAGTCATCCGGCGCTTCGCCCAGAATGGCCTGGGAGTAGTCGCCAGCTAGCCGAGCCCGAGCAATCCCCGTCTCGCGGCCGTTACGACGGCCTCGGTGCGCGTCCGGACGCCGAGCTTCTCGTGGACGCTGCGCATGTGGTTCTTCACCGTGTTCTCGCTGATGTGGAGTTGATTGGCGACGTCGCGGTTGTGCATACCGTCAGCGACCAACCGCAGCACCTCAAGCTCTCGCGCTGTCAGTGCCCCAGCTGGCATGGGTCCGCTGAGCCGAGAAGCAGCGGCAACCTGAGTCAATAGCCGATTGGCAACGTCGCCGGACAAGGTCGATCGACCCAACAGGCCCTGTTTGACTGTCATCAGCACATCGGCAATCGGCGCACCGCGAGCAAGCACGCCAGTGACGCCAACCTTCACCATCGTCACGACGTCAAGTTCGCGATCGGTGTCGGTGATGACGATCAAGCAAACACCGGGTACCTGTTGTGACAGTTCGCCAGCGGCCCGCATGACTGACGCCGAGTTGCGGGGAACGCCCAACAACACCAATTCCGGCGCCCACTCGAGTGCATCGGCGACCAAAGCGACCGGATCCGCCGACGATTCGAACACGTCGATCCCTGGATCAGCCGCGAGAGTCGCCACTAGACCCCGCGCGACCAGTGGCTGGTAGTCAGCCACCATGACGCGCTGGTTTGGAGCACTCACCAGTGGAGTCAGCCCCCGGCCGAGTTGGCTGCCGTGTCGATCCGGATCAATCCGTAGTCGTAGCCACGTCGACGGTAGACAACCGCCGGTGCCGCAGATTCGACCTCGTGGAAAAGGAAGAAGTCGTGGCCGACAAGTTCCATCTCCGTCACGGCTTGTTCGATGGTCATGGGAGTGGTCGGATGGGTCTTGTCCCGCACCACCACCGGACCAGCCGCGAACAACTCGTCGTCGACATCGACCTCAGTCTGGCTGACCTCCGCAACCGGTGATTCCTCCTCGAGGACGTCGTCTCCGAGTTCGGCCGGCAGGTCAATGCGCTTGGCATGACGCGCGGTGCGATGGAATCGCGAACGATCGTGGGCTCGCCGCAGTTGTTGCTCGAGGCGGTCGAACGCCATATCGAGGGAGCTGTACTTGTCTGCGGCGTAGGCCTCGGCCCGGATGATCGGCCCGTCCCCGCGGCAGGTCAACTGGACAGCAAAGGCGCGATCGGCGAGCCGCGGGTTGTTCTCCTTGGACAACTCGACATCGATGCGAGATATCGGCACACCGAAGCGATCTGCTCGCCCGAGCTTGCTCTGGGCCTGCTCCTTGAACCGACTCGACACGTCAACGTGCCGACCCCGAACCACGATCTCAACGTCACTCATCGGGTGACCTCCGCTCTCCTGTAGGACGTCCCATCTTGCACTTCTGCACTGGCAAGCACCCGCCCGGCCGACCTGGTCTTCGACCCCACACCTGCCTGCTGCGAATGCCGCGGAGTTATCCGACGTTCATCCGACTCCCGTTGACGCCGACCATCTGAGTCGGCGGCGGGGCAGGGCTTACTTCTAAGCCGCACCGTGATCAGACACCTTTCGGTGCCCTTACGTGGACCGTTTTGCCTGCGACTGGCATCGGCTTGCCAGGTTCCTCCCGTAAGGGCGAACCCGACGCAACCACGGACCCGGGCGGGTGCCATGACTCCACGCTATCCCGAGCGGCGGGTCGGCGCATCGGCTACTCACCCTCGGAAACCAAATCAGGTCGAGGCGCTGGCGAGAGCGACCGCACCCACAGCCTCGGCGCCGGCAGCCCAGAGCGCTCGGTGGGCTTCAGCCATCGTCGCACCTGTGGTGACAACATCGTCGAAGATCACGTACTGCCGACCCGGTGCGAGCCG
>JAGNDY010000112.1 GCA_018003655.1 Candidatus Nanopelagicales bacterium | reverse complement strand
GCAATCGGGCATGCTGATCACGTGCGGTACGGATCACTGACCCAGACGGGGTTCGCGATCGCGCTGTTGGCGCTCATCACCGTTGGGGTAATGGGTTTTGCGGGGATTCGACAACGGCTCGACTACCTCGGCGCCGCAGCCCGCAGCATCGTGCAACTGATCCTCGTTGCGTTGGTCGTCGCCTGGGTCTTCCTGCACCCGGCTGGCACGGCCCTCTACCTGGTCGTCATGTTGGTCGCTGCGACCGCGACGTCCGTTCGGCGCATCAAATGCGGTTGGCGCAACGGCTGGCGGGTGCTGACACCATTGGCATTCGGCGCGGTTGTCGCCGTCACGCCGGTGATCGCTACCGGCGCGCTGCCGCTGACTACGCAGTCGGTACTGCCGTTCACAGCTCAGGTTATCGGCGGATCCATGACCGCTGTCTCCCTCACCGGTACTCGATTCCGCGACGACGCCCACAGCGAGTGGGACGTGGTCGAGGGATGGCTGGCAATCGGGGCAACGCCACGAGAGGCTGTAGCCGCCATCGGCCGCAGGGCGGCGGAACGTTCGCTGATCCCAGGCCTGGACCAGACCCGTAGTGCTGGCTTGGTCGTTTTGCCCGGCGCGTTCGTCGGGATGCTGCTGGGGGGTGCGTCGCCAGCACAGGCAGCGCAGGTGCAGCTACTCGTGCTCATCGCCCTGCTCGCCGCGACGACGTGCGCGGCAGCGGGACTCGTCGCGACGATGTCGCCGGTATACGGTCTGCGTCGGCCGGCGAGCTTGGAGCCCGAGGACAAGGCATGATCGCCGGAGATGGCCGGGGCAAACGGCCCTACGCGCTGTCAGCCGCCCGCACCCAGGAGTAAGCATGGCAATCGCACAGTCACTCAATCCGCGCTACGCCACCGTGGTCACGGGCGAGCAGAATGGCTGCGACCACTCAATCGTTACGGACTCGGACTTTCAAGGCGTCGGTGGTACAGCGGGTATGTCCCCGACCACGTTGCTCGACGGAGCCCTCGCGGCGTGCGTATCGATGACAATTCAGATCGCTGCCGATGTCCGTAGCACCCCGTTGGACTCCGTCCGGGTCGAGGTCACCCACGAGACGGTCGACAATCAGACACAGTTCACCCTTCGAGTAGAACTGACCGGCGACCTGACCGATCGAGAGCGAGCCGGTCTGCTGCGTGTATTGCGAGGCTGCCCGGTCAGCAAAATCCTTAGCAACCCCATCGCCATCGAAATGGCTGAGGCTTAGTCCAACGTCGGCAACGGCAGCGCCGCGTCGTCGGCCAAGTCGTGGGCCGTGTTCTGGGTTCGACGCAGCGGCATCTCTTTGAGGAACAGGGACAGCACAAACGCAAGCGCCATAATCGGGACAGCCACCAAGAATGTTGCGTCGATGGACTGGGCAATCGCGTTAATTACCGAGTCGTGGACTGCGGGCGGCAATGAATCGATGTTGCTCATCGATGATGTGATCGATTGGCCGCTACCGGCAAACTTGGCCGCGATCTCGGCGGGTAGCGCCGCTGCGAGATGGCTGGCCAACTGCGACGTCCAGACAGCGCCGAAAACTGCGGTACCAAAAGAACCACCGATCGAGCGGAAAAACGTCGATGTGCTGGTCGCCGCGCCAAGCTGCTTGGGCTCGACACTGTTCTGCACCGCGATCACCAGTACCTGCATCACGTTGCCGAGCCCGATCCCGAGCACAAACGCAGACAGCGCAATGAAGCCATAGCCAGTCTTCGCTCCGACCGTCGACAACATGTACAGGCCAACGGTTGCCAACGCGGTCCCGATGATGGGGAAGATCTTGTATTTGCCCGTGCGGGTAATCAGCCGCCCACTGATTATCGACGTCGCGAGCAGCCCGATCATCAGCGGCAGCAGTTGCAGGCCGGCGACCGTGGGGGTCGCACCGCGGACGACCTGCATGAAGATCGACAGATAGACGATTGCGCCGAACAACGCGAACCCGACAACGAAACCGATCGCAGAGGCAACGCGCACCACCGGCAACTTGAACATCGACAGCGGAACCATCGGTTCTGGGTGGCGCAGTTCTTGCCAGACGAAGAGCAGTCCAAGGACAACTCCGCCGACACCCAGGCCGATGATCGTTGCCGAATCCCATGGGTAGCGCTGGCCCCCCCACACCGCAACCAATAGGAGCATGACCACGCTGGCAACGAGCAGGCCTGCACCCACCCAGTCGATCTCGTGCTTCTGCTTGTGGACGGGGATGTGTAGCACCGCACCGAGAACCACGAAGGCGGCTATTCCCAACGGGACGTTGATGTAGAAGACCCACCGCCACGACAGGTGCTGGGTGAACAGCCCACCGAGCAGCGGGCCAATAACACTGGCCACGCCGAACACGGCACCGAAGAGACCGCTGTACCGACCACGTTCGCGGGGCGGCACGATGTCGGCGATCACAGCAAGGACTAGGACCATGAGCCCGCCGCCCCCGAGACCCTGCAGGGCACGGGTGCCGATCAGCTGGGACATGTTCTGCGACATGCCAGCGAGGATCGATCCGATCACGAACACAACAACTGCCGACTGCAACATGAGCTTGCGGCCGTACAGGTCGGAAAGCTTCCCCCAAATTGGTGTGCTCGCCGTGGACGCCAACAGGTAGGCGGTCACGACCCATGAGAGTTCGCTCAGTCCACCGAGGTCGCTGGTGATGGTCGGCAGCGCCGTCGACACGATCGTCTGATCGAGGGCGGCTAGCAGCATCGTCAGCATCAACGCCGACAGGATCAGTCGCAGCCGCTTGGGCGTCATTACCCCTTGCGAAGTGTGCTGGGACGGATTGGTCGTGACTCTTGTTCCGGGTTCTTCGTTGTGCATTCCGTCTGGCTACCTTTCGCGGCGAATACCCCAGCTCAACTGCATGAGCGCGGGCAACGTTACGCCTGCCGTTGCCACGCGCCCAGCGGACCCGGTGCCGACAGCCGCCGACCAACCGGTCGTCCGAGAATTACGTATCAGCAGGTTCGTTGCGGACCCTGTCCGGGCATGTTGAACCCAGCAACCGCACGACAAAACCAACCCACCTAGAACAGGGAGCTAGCCATGGTCATCTTCTTCTGAAATCAGCCTGGCCACTGACACTCATGCATTGGCGCTGAAGGCAGCCCGGAGTGGGTAGCCGGATTGCCCCTCCGGGGTGGTATTGGTGGCCAGGAACTGGTGCAACTGAATCAGGTTCCGCGCGAACCCATATTCCGATGCCGCCATGTACATCCGCCAGACGCGCGCCTTGCGCTCGCCCACCTCGACGACGGCCTCGTCCCAGTGATCCTCAAGGTTCATCCGCCAGTGATGCAGGGTCTTGGCGTAGTGCTGCCGGAGGTTCTCCTCGTGCTGGCACTCCCACCCCTCACCGGTCAGTGACTCAAGCACAGTGGCCGGCCCGGTCAGTTCTCCATCGGGGAAGATGTACCGATTCACGAAGCTATTGCGGTAGTAGACCTTGTGCCGGTCGTCGTAGCGGTAAATGGAGTGATTGAGCAGTCGACCTTCCGGCTTGGTCTTGCTCCGAAGAAAGCGGAAGTAGCTGTCGTAGTTGTCCTTGCCGATGTGTTCGGTCAGACCGATGGAAGAGATCGCGTCAAAGCTCGTCTCGGCAACGTCGCGGTAGTCCTGGAATCGGACTTCGGCCTGCCCCTGAAGGCCGGCATCGACAACAGCTTGCTGCCCCCAGCGCGCCTGCTGCTCAGATAGCGTGACTCCGATGATCTCAACGCCGTAGTTCTGCGCCGCGTGCAACACCATCCCGCCCCAGCCGCACCCAACGTCGAGCACCCGCTGGCCCGGCTTGAGGTCGAGCTTGCGGCAGGCCAGGTCGAACTTCTCTTCCTGTGCCTCCTCCAACGTGGCGGTCTCGTTGGGGAAGACAGCGCAGGTGTAGGCCATCGACGGGCCCAGCACCCACCGATAGAAGGTGTTCGAGACGTCGTAATGGTGCTTGATCGCCTCGGCGTCACGGCCCTTGGAATGGCGTCGGCCACCGAGCTTCTTCTCTTCCGGCGGCAACTCGCCGCGTGCGGCGTTGCCAATCTGGCGCGCAAAGGCGGGACCGAAAGCGCGGACTATCCGGGCGCGATCAGCGATCGACAGCTGACGGTCGGACTTGTAGAGCGCGTTGAAGGCGTCGACAAGATCGCCGTGGATCTCGATCTCGCCGGCAACATATGCCCGCGCGACCCCCACCTGTCCGGGGTGTGACAGCACCAATTCGATGGCGCGTGGAGACCGGACCTCGATCCGGACGTCAGCGCCGATCGTGCCGGCCTTGCTCCCGTCGTACGCAACGAACTCGACCGGTGCGTCACCACCGACCAAGATGTCGAAAACCTCACTTAGCTTCATTGACAGCCCTCCAGCCGTTTGGGTTCTAGCCATTACCGACGTTGAACAACTTTCTCGAACAGTCCGAGCAACCGGCCCTCAGCGTCGTACCTCTTCTTGACGTCCCGGTAGGCCGGGCCGCCGTACAAATCATCGAACTGCTCCTGGTTGTAGTAGGCACTGGAATACAGCGACTTGTGCCCGCCGAGTTTGGTGACCTCTGCCTCGATCATCCGGTTGAAGTGGCCAGCAGTTGCGTCGATGCCGGTCGGAAGTTCGACTGTGGACCAGAACCCGACGTTGACGTAGGCGATGTGCGGATTCAGGTCGTAGAGGGGCCACCGGGTCTGGCCGTCGCGCGATCTCAGCGGACACACCCAGATTGGTTCGATTCCAATCTCGCGGTGGAAGAACTCCAGGAAATCCGCCAGCGCCGTTATCGGGACTTCTATGTCCTGGACCACCTCTTCGCGCTGCGGTTTACCCAACAGTCGCGCTTGCCTGTCACTGAAGTGCCAGCGCCGATCGGCAGCGATGATCTTCCAATAGACATCCGAGCGAAGCTTGGTCTTAGGCCACAACTTTCGGATCGCAGGCCGTTGTGCGCCGAACGCCCGCGAGCACCAGAACCAGTCGGTGTCCCACCGCCAGATGTAGTCGCGCGCGGTCAAAACATCGGTGTGGCGATGCTGAATTGATCGGTAGTAGATGTCCATGTCGGTGTAGTCACTGGGCATGTTGCGCCCCTCGGGCAACACCTCGCTCCAGCGACCCAGCGTCAGGTACTGCTCGGTCGGACTGAACACGG
>JAGNDY010000111.1:3950-5413 GCA_018003655.1 Candidatus Nanopelagicales bacterium | reverse complement strand
CAGCGATGCTGAATCACTGCCTGTCGTCATAGCCCGATTCCTCAGCCTCTTGGAACTCTTCCGGCAGGGTCGGGTCGCTCTTGAGCAAGCTGCCGCACTCGGCGACCTGCACATTCGCTGGATCGAGCTCGACGACGACGTTGACCAGATCATCATCGATAGCGAGTTTGACGATTCAGGGCAGCCCGTGGTCGCCAAAGTTGGCGCGAGTGCTCCATCACCCGAGACAGAAATGCAGGCAGAGAATGGCTGATAACCGACTGACGAACGAGTCCACGCTGACTGACGTGACGGTGACTGACGTGACGTTCGGTGGATCCGACCACGACGATCCCGCTGTGGATTCCTCCGCCACTGCACTGCCCACGGACACTGCACTGCCCACGGAAACTGCACTGTCCACCGACACGGGCGACTCAGTGATCGATGTCCGCGACCCGGTGGCTGTACAGATCTCCGACGAGCAGTGCGCAGCCGGGCTGGAAGCGCTGCTGATGGTCACCGATCAGCCCATCACTGCGCTGGAGTTGGCGGCAGCGCTGGAGGCGCCGGTCACGCAGGTCGAAGAGACGTTGGACCGGCTTGCCGCCGAGTACCTCGAGCAGGGCCGCGGCTTTGAGTTGCGAAACGTCGCGGAGGGTTGGCGCTTCTACTCAGCAGCAAGTTGCGCCGACATCGTGGCGAAGTACGCGACCGAAGGGCGCTCGGCCAGACTCACCCACGCCGCTCTGGAGACACTCGCCGTGGTTGCGTACAAACAACCCGTTAGCCGCGCCAGGATCGGAGCGATCCGGGGTGTCAGCGTTGATGGCGTCATGCGGACTCTGATCGCACGCGGGCTTGTCGTCGAAATGGAAACCGATCCGCATACCGGAGCGATCCTCTACGGAACGACGTCCTTCTTCCTGGAACGAATGGGTCTGCAGTCGGTCTCGCAGTTGCCCCCGATCGAGGATCATCTGCCAGACCTTGCGGTGCTCGACGAGCTGATCGGACCGTCGCTCTAGTGGCGATCGTGAAGCGCGCGAGCTCGCCTCGCCCATCGTGACCACTCCGGCGGACGAAGGGGTTCGGCTGCAGAAGGTACTCGCAGCGGCCGGGTTCGGTAGCCGACGCAAATGCGAACTCCTCATCAGCTCCGGGCGCGTCAGCGTGGATGGGCAGATTGCTGACGAACTCGGCACGCGGGTCCACCCTGATCAAGTTGTCATCCGAGTGGACGATCAACGGATTGCCGTTCCGGCGGGCAACCTCGTGGTTGCGTTGAACAAGCCGCTGGGGGTCATTACCGCGATGGAAGACGACCGAGGGCGTCCATGCGTGGGGGACCTCATCGACAGCGACGTTCGCGTGTTTCACGTTGGTCGCCTCGATGCGGACACCGAGGGCCTGCTCCTGCTGACCAATGACGGCGAATTGGGTCACCGGTTGACGCACCCCACGTACGGCGTTGACAAGACGTA
>JAGNDY010000111.1:0-3850 GCA_018003655.1 Candidatus Nanopelagicales bacterium | reverse complement strand
GAACAGACCACCGCCCTCTATGACGCCGTGGACGAACCGACCACGCGGGGTCGCAAAGACAGTTAGCGAAGACGACCCCGGCTGCTCGCGTGACATGATGATCCGAAGGAATCGGGCGCCGGACAAGGGAGAACGTAGTGGCGGTCAGAGCAGTGCGGGGGGCGACGCGCCTGGCCGCCGATAGCGTCGTGGAGATGACCGAAGCTGTCCGGGAACTGCTCCTTGAGATGCTGGCCCAGAACGAGCTCACGACGGACGATGTGATTAGCGTGCTCTTCACGGCGACGCCGGACTTGGTGTGTGGATTCCCGGCAGCGGCAGCGCGGGAGATCGGTTTTGCAGACGTCCCCCTGATCTGCGCGCAGGAGATCGACGTTCCTGCGGCACTGCCCCGAGTCGTTCGAATCATGGCTCACATTGAGACCGATCGTCCCCGCAGCGAGGTCAACCACGTGTTCCTCCGGGGTGCCCAAATCTTGCGTGAAGACCTGCACCGATGAGCAACGAGGTGGCGACGCCGAGTCAGGTTCTGATCGTCGGAACCGGCCTGATCGGAACGTCGGTGGGGTTGGCGTTGCAGGCGGCCGGGGTGCAGGTGTGGCTTGACGATCGGGATGCGCAGGCCTGTGCAATAGCCGTCGACCGTGGTGCTGGCGAGCGCCTCAGTGAAGCCAGCCGACCGGATCTGATCGTCGTCGCAGTACCGCCGTTGGCAGTTGCGGGTGTGGTGGCTGACCTGCTGGCGCGGTACCCAGAAGCCACGATCACCGATGTGTGCAGCGTCAAAGCGCTGCCACTGGCGCGGCTGCGAGCAACGGTTGATGATGTGTCTCGGTTCGTCGGCAGTCACCCGATGGCTGGCCGGGAGACGTCTGGACCTGGGGCCGCTCGCGCCGATCTATTCGAGGATCGGATGTGGGCTATCACCGCGAGTCCGGACAACCCGGCCGAGCGCGTTGCCGACGTGCAGTGGTTGGCCCTGACGTGCGGTGCGTTGGTGTTGGCGCTGAGTCCGGCGGCACACGATCGGGCGGTCGCCCTGACCTCCCACACCCCACAGGTGCTCGCATCGGTCCTAGCGGCCCAACTGGCAACCGCCGACCCAAGCGATGTTGCCGTTAGTGGTCAAGGGTTGCGAGATGCCACTCGATTGGCGGCGTCAGAACCGGGCCTCTGGTCGGAGATCCTCGCGGGTAACGCCGGAGAGGTCGCAGCGATAGTTCGCCGGATCCAATCACAGTTGGGCGATGTTGCCGATGCCCTCGACAGCGCCCAAGCCCGTAACGCGGCCGGCGAGACGCAGGGGACTGGCGACTTAGCGTCGGTCCGCGCGGTGTTGGAGTTGGGTAACTCCGGGTACCGCGCGGTACCCGACAAACACGGCGGCCAAGCCCACAGCTACGAACTGATTCCGGTGGTCGTTGCAGACAAGCCCGGCGAGTTGGCTCGGTTGTTCGCGGCCGCCGGTCATGCGGGCGTGAACCTGGAGGATGTGCGGATTGAACACACAGTGGGTCGTCTCCGGGCCATCATTGAGCTAGCCGTGACACCGTCGGTGGCCCCACGACTGCGGGCGGAACTAACCGCAGGAGGGTGGCAGATTCGCGGCTAGATCTGGGGGAGACTGGCTTTGATGAGCGGGGATCTGCGCGGGAAGTGAGCGCGCCGTTACGCTAACCCCCATGCCAGCAGCTACCCGTCCGCAAGGAGCCCCACTAGTCGTGGCAGTGGATGGGCCATCGGGTTCAGGCAAGTCCAGCGTCTCGCGGGCTGTCGCCAGCCAACTCGGAATGCGGTACCTGGATACCGGCGCCATGTATCGGGCCGTCGCCCTGTGGATGCTGCGAAACGGGGTTGACGTCGAGGTGCCCGAAGCTGTCGCTGCTCGGGTCGACGACGTGGACGTCGCAAGTGGAACTGATCCCTCCGCGCCCGACATTCGACTCGGCACTGAGAGCGTCGCCGAGGCGATCCGCGAGGCCGAGGTCACTGAAGTCGTCAGCCGGGTCAGCGCGGTTCCGCTGGTGCGCACGATGTTGGTCGGATACCAACGCGAGCTCGCCTCGTCTGCCGAGACCGATGGGACGGGAATCGTTGTCGAGGGACGCGACATCGGTTCGACGGTGCTGCCAGACGCGGACGTCAAGATATTCCTCACTGCCGATCACGAGGCGCGGGCGGCTCGCAGGGCACTGCAAGACAACGAGGAGGGCCGCGCGTCGGATGTGTCGCAAGCGGCGACCTCGCTGGCGGCACGAGACCAGGCGGACTCTTCGCGCGCGGCCTCTCCGTTGACCAAAGCTGATGGTGCGGTGACTATCGACGCGACGTTCTTGACTCTCGACCAGGTCGTCGCGGCCGTTCTTGGACTGGTCGAGGACAGGCAGTTGCAGGGCCAATGAGCGACGTGTCCGGGATGGAGCTTAGACCGAAGCTACCGAGTGCCAAGGGCGTTGCCAACGGTCGCAATGTCGCCCGCATGCTCTTTCGAAGTGCCTACCGAATGTCCGTTCTTGGAGCGGCGAATGTGCCGAAGCGCGGGCGGCTTCTGCTGGCGGCCAACCACACGGGTCTGGTTGATGGCCCGCTGTTGTTAGGGGCAACTCCACGACCTGTTCACATCTTCGCCAAGAGCGAGCTCTTCACCCCGCCGCTGGATCGGCTGCTGACCAGTGTCGGGCAAATCGAGTTGGACTACGAGTCCGCCGACCGCCGAGCTATGTCGCTGGCGCTGGATTTGCTCTCGGAAGAGCGTGCCGTCGGTATCTTCCCAGAAGCACACCGCAACAGGGGTGATGTCGCCAGGATCAGGCACGGGGTTGCCTACCTCTACACTCGGTCGCGAGCGCCAATCGTTCCGGTCGCACTGCTGGGCACTAGATCGACTGGGATGTCCAAGGAAGCACTGCCACCGTTGCGTGCGCCGCTCATTGCGGTTTTTGGCGAACCCTTCTCGCCGCCGGTGCAAGGCGATATCGATCAGCGGTCCACGCTGGCCGCTGTGGGGGAGCTCATTCGCCAGCGGCTCGCTGACCACGTTGCGGCAGCCGTCGCCTCGACCGGCATGGCGCTGCCGACAGACAACGTAAGAACAACATGACAGAGAGGTCGGCACGGTGAGTGACGACGAGTTCGACCAAGACCAGACAACCTTCGCAACGTTCGAGGTGCTCGGCGATCAGGATGCAACGACGGCTGCGCAAGCTGCCGCCGAGGCCGAGTTCGGTGATCGCCTAGTCGAGCCTTTCAGTCAAGCGGAGATCGATGACTCGATGCCCGTAGTTGCGGTTGTGGGGCGTCCGAACGTTGGCAAGTCAACGCTCGTCAATCGCATTCTCGGTCGCCGTGAGGCCGTAGTTGAGGACATCCCCGGCGTCACCCGCGATCGCGTGCGGTACGAGGCGGAGTGGTCCGGTCGCCGCTTTTGGCTGGTGGACACCGGCGGTTGGGATCAGCGAGGTCGTGGGTTGGCCGCGCAGGTAAGTGCGCAGGCCGAGCGGGCCGCCGAAGACGCTGACGTGGTTGTCTTGGTGGTGGATGCTCGCGTCGGGGCCACTGACGCCGATACTGAGGCCGTCCGGATGCTGCGTCGCAGTGGCGTTCCGACGATGTTGGTGGCGAACAAGGTCGATAGCGCGACGTTGGAGATCGAGGCTGCGAACCTCTGGTCCATGGGCCTGGGGGAGCCCATCGCGCTGTCTGCCCTGCATGGGCGCGGCAGCGGTGACTTCCTCGACGATCTGCTCAAGATGCTGCCGGAGGTTGGTCGCGGCGCGCAGTTGGAGGAGGGCCCGCACCGGGTTGCCCTACTTGGCCGGCCCAACGTCGGCAAATCCAGCTTGCTGAACCG
>JAGNDY010000110.1 GCA_018003655.1 Candidatus Nanopelagicales bacterium | reverse complement strand
CAACTGCGATCATGGTCGGCACGGGCCTGGGCGCCGAGCGTGGCGTGCTGTTCAAGAACGCCGCAGCCATCGAGACGTCCAAGAAGGTCGACGTCGTGGTTATGGACAAGACGGGAACGCTCACGGTGGGGCAACCGGAGGTCACTGATTTCCTCGTCCTAGACGGTCGTGACGAGGAGGATGTGCTGTCCCTCCTCGCCGCGACCGAAAGGGAATCCGAACACCCGCTGGCGCGCGCACTCGTTGAGTACGCCGACGGAAGGGGGGCTCGGGCCCTCAGCGCGGACAGCTTCGATTCGATCCCCGGACAAGGCGCGGTCGCGACGGTGGATGGAACCACAGTTGTGGTCGGCAATCAGCGGCTGATGGAGCGGGAGAACATCGACTTGGCGGGAGTCGCTTCGGAGCTTCAGAAGCTCGCCGCGAACGGTCGGACGGCGATTGCCGTTTCGCTCGACGGGCGCGCCGTCGCTGTCGCCGGAATTGCGGATACGCCGCGACCCACCGCCCGCGCCGCCGTGATGAAACTGACCGAACTGGGGGTCGAGGTCGTCATGCTGACCGGCGATAACCAGGCGACTGCTTCCCGGATCGCCACCGAGATCGGCGTCACCAGTGTCGTCGCCGATGTGTTGCCCGCCGACAAGGCAAGCAAGGTCGCGGACCTGCAAGCGCAGGGCAAGGTCGTGGCGATGGTTGGCGACGGGGTGAACGACGCTCCCGCGCTGGCACAAGCCGATGTTGGGATCGCGATCGGCACAGGCACGGACGTCGCCGTCGAAACCGCTGACATTGTTTTGATGCGCTCTGATCCGCTCGACGTCGCGACCGCACTGACGATCGGTCGAGCCACGGTTCGCAAGATGAAGCAGAACCTCGGGTGGGCCGTTGGTTATAACTCCGTGGCGCTGCCCATCGCGGCCGGGGTATTTGTGCCTGTTTTCGGATTGACTCTGCGCCCAGAGATCGCCGCAATAACGATGGCGGGATCCAGCATCATCGTCGCCGTCAATGCGCTCTTGCTCAAGCGTCTGCGGCTGCCAGACCGGAGTCTCGAAGGCGGCGCCACCAACCCGTAGCTGGCGACCGACTACAGACTCGCGAGCGAGGTAAAGGTTCGGCCGCCGTCGGTTCAGACCACGACAGCAGGGCAAGGGTCGGTGCCCCGGGTACCGCGGCGAAACTAGTGCCGCCGTTGGTTGACCGCTGAAGCCCGGTCGGGCTGGAACTGCAGGCAGATAAGACGGCCGTCGCTGTTACTGCCAGCATCGATGCCGCGCCGAGGACTACCGGCGGGTTCGGTAGCTGACGAAGAACATGCCGCCGGCGAAGCGTCGCTCATTTACCAACTCAAGGTCGACTCGCACGTCGGTCGGGAAAGCCGGGTTGCCGCCCCCGACGATGACGGGTGCAACGACAAACTGGAAGCAGTCCACGAGCCCCGCCCGAATGGCGTGCGCGGCCAAGGCCGGACCGCCGATACTGATATCTGCGGCAGCGCCCGCCTTGAGTTCACGGATCGCAGCGGCATCGAACTCGCGCTCAAGCCGAGTCTTGGCACTGGAGACCGAATCGAGGGTGCGCGAGTAGACGACCTTGTCAGCGGCCTGCCAGATGTTGGCGTAGTCGGCCATCACCGCGCTGTCGCCGACGAACGTCTCGGGCGTCTCCCAGGCGACCATCACCTCGTACATTCGACGGCCCATCAGGTGAGTGCCTATGCCGCGCGTCAAATCGTTGAAGAATTCGTGCACTTCTTCGTCGGGCGTACCCCAGTCAAAGTTCCCGTTCCGGTCGGCGATGTATCCGTCCAGGGAGATCACTGACGCGTAAATCAGCTCGGCCATTGGGATCCTCCGAATTCTCCGTCAGTCGGGACTCCGTGCAGGGCAGGTTGCACACGCTCGAGCATGACACCGCGCGTGCCACCGTGCCTCACCCAGTCGAGTCCACGCGGAGGAATCCCCGACCGGAATCACCTAGGGTCCCACCCGTGACCAACCGCACATCCCGCGCCGGCAAGCTGCTGGTAACCATCGCCGTCCTCGCACTTGCGGCTTGTTCCAGCTCCCAGGCCGACCCCTCGTCCACCACGTCCGTGGGAACCAGGGCCGTCGTCGTAGTGAGTGGCTTCGCCGCTGAGTCCCCGTTCACGACACCGACACAGGGATGCGGCAAAGGATTGGCAGCTGGCGTGAGTTCGACCGCGTTGCGGGACTCGCTGATCGCCGCTGGCTTCCAGGCATACACGGCTCCGGCCCAGGTCGGACCGGGCCAGATCAAGGAGTACTCCGGCTTCGGCCCGTTCTCGCAGTGTCCGCCAGCGTTACCTGAATCGGTCACCGTCAACGCATTGAAGCCGATCGACGACGGCGGTCAACGGCTGAGCGCATTCATCAACTACTTGCATTCGGAATACGGCGTCGGCTCGGTCGACATCGTGGCGCACTCAATGGGAGGGCTGTTCTCCCGCTCGGCGATCAAGGCGTTGCGTGATGGGAACTCCCCGGTCGCGGTGAACTCACTGACAACTATCGGAACGCCGTGGGAAGGCTCATTCGCTGCCGACGTTGCAGCCGGCGAGCTACCCAAGTCAGTCTGTGGCAAGCAGACCTCGTGCATCGAAGTCGTTGATCAGGTTGAGCAACTGGCCGCCCAGGGGAAGGGTTCGCCGGCAGGACTATCGAGGACCTTCCTGGACGGTGCCGATGGCAAGTCGGGTTGGAACGCAGCCCAGGCCGGTGCTCTCGACGGGATACCGGTCACCCTGTTTGCCGGCAACCTGCTCAACTTGCCGAACGGAAATCCGCGAGCGTGGCCCAACGATGGACTCGTCCAGCTCAGTAGTGCACTGGCACCGGGGGTGTCCGACGCCGTGCTGCCACACCGGAGTTGCCAGGTCAGGCCCGACGTCCACAGCGCCTTCTTCACCAACGAATTGAAGCTGCCTCGCGATCAGGCCCTCACGTGGGATCCGGTCGTGCTGAGTGCGGTCAATCAGGCAGTTGCGACTTCCACGAAGGCGCTGGCTGAACCCAACCGGACAGGTTGCCCGTAGGCGTGCTCCCACGCTCTTGCTGAACACGAGATGAACGTCAGCCTGTTGCCCTGGCTCGGTTTGCCCGCGTCCACTTCACTAGCGTGATAGCCAGACATGGCTTCGAAGGATGGGTGGCGCGGTGACAAAAAGGAAGCCGGAAAGCCTCAGCAGGTTGATCGGCGAATCGATCCGCCCACTGCCGGAGGCATCGGTCGCCTTCTACACCCTGGCAACCGCCGGCCCGCAGGCGCGACCGGGCCTGTTGGTGAAGCTACGTGCCTTGGAGGCGGACGCCGACTCGCGCCACGTCACGGCACTGCGAAAGTCCACTGGCTCCTTCAAGACCCCGTTGGACCACGAAGACGTCCTCAAGCTGGCGGAGGCGGCGGTCGACTACATCGACCAGCTTGGTCATGTGGCGATTCTGCTTGTGGGCTACAAGATGGGTTCCCTGCCCAAGCCGTTGATCTCCATGTCCAAGGCCTTGATTGGCGCGGCCGAGGAGCTCGCGCTGGCCGCAGGCTTACTCAAGAAGCATGCGAAGTTTGAGCGCCATCTTTCCGTGGTCAACAAGCACCTCACCGACTTCAAGGACGAGTACCGAGCATTGCTAATCGACCTGCTGGCGACCGATGCCGCGCCCAACCCGGATGCCGCGCGTATTGCGTCGTTGGGGGCGGGGCTGGAGCGCGCCAACATGCTGCTGGCGGACTTGACCCGGTCACTCGTGGTCACTGCTGGCAAAGAGTAGCGAGCTGAGATCGAGCCACCAGCCAAACGGTTCCGAGGAACCCGCGAACGCGCTACAACGCGGTCGCGACGTGCTGCTTGATCTGCCGGAGTGAGGGATTGGTGAACGTGGTCCCGTCGGCCAGTACGACGGTGGGCACCGGAGGTTGTCAGCAGATCAACCCGACTGTCAGGTGGTTTCTTCCCACATGTGACGGACTCCATGTGATCGTTCGGAAGTGGTCGGCCGGAATCGTCGGTTCCTTGGCCTACCCATCCCCACTGCCGAGGAGGACAATTGGATCAGGTGCCACGCGTTGGCACCGACGGCTTTGGGGAGGCTTTCCATGGACACCACTCGGCATGCTGGCAAGACGGCAATCGTCACTGGCGCGGGGAACGGAATCGGTCGGGCGACGGTACTTCGAATGGCGCGCGAGGGAGCCCGGGTCATCGGCTGCGACGTCAACGTGGAGGCAGTCGAACACACCCGTGAGCTGGTCAGCGCCGAAGGCCTCGACGTCGAGTTGTTGATCGCCGATGTCACCAATCAGGACGATGTCGATCGCGTGGTGGCGGCTGCTGGCCCGGACCTGGACATTGTCGCGAACGTTGCGGGCGTGATGGACCACTTCCTCCCCCTCGGCGAGATGGACGATGCGACCTGGGAACGGGTCATGGGTGTCAACGTGACCGGCGTGATGCGGCTGTCGCGGGCCGCAATTCCCGTGTTTGAGGCACGCGGACAGGGTGTGATCGTCACCGTCGCGTCAAAGGCGTCCTTGGGTGCCGGTGCCGCCGGTACCGCCTACGCGACCTCCAAGCATGCGGTCATTGGATTGGTAAGGAGCATCGCGTACCTCTACGGACCCAAAGGCATTCGCTCCAACGCCGTGCTGCCCGGTGCTGTCGCTACCGAGATCGGTACTACTGCGTCGCCTTCGGTTCAATGGGCGTTCGACCGGGCGATGTTGGCGATGGCCTCGGCGCCGCAAGCCATCGCGGACTCCGACCAGATCGCCACGGCGATCTCCTGGCTGGCTAGTGACGAGGCGTCAAACGTCAATGGCGCTCTGCTCAGCGATGACGGTGGCTGGGCGACAAGTTAGCCGATGGTGGACAGGTACTTTGACGCGGGAATAGCCTGCAAGTCCAGCAAATTCGCGAGGAGCCACCCATGTCAGAGGACGCACAAGGAATCCGGATTGAGATCGAGCAGGACGGTCCGTACGTCGTCTACGGTGGGCCCCCGATGTCGCAGGAATTCATCGTTGCCGATGGTGAGGGCGACTCACGCGAATACCGCAAGGGCAAGGACTTCTCGCTGCCAGACAAGGTGCGGCTGTGTCGGTGCGGCCAGTCGAACAGAAAGCCGTACTGCGACGGATCCCATAAGTCTGCCGATGTCGATTTGGCGGAGACCGCGTCGTTCGCACCCCGCGCCGAGGACGCCAAGGTGGTTCCCGGTGCCGATCGGGACTTGACCGATGACGAGAAGCTCTGCGCCTACGGGAGGTTCTGCGACGTCGACGGCGGCGTGTGGAGCCTGGTGTCGGACCCGGGCCGCGAGGCGAAGTCGCTCGTCGCCGGAATCGTGCACCACTGTCCGGGCGGCCGCTTGGGTCTTAAGGACCCGACTACGGGCGAGGAGCTTGACGAGCCAATCGCCGTCGGACTGGCCCTCATTGAGGACCCGCAAC
>JAGNDY010000109.1 GCA_018003655.1 Candidatus Nanopelagicales bacterium | reverse complement strand
GCCTGGATATGCATGACTTCCAACCGACCGACCACGGAACCTACTACGCCATCAAGTACACCTACCGGGACTGTCCCGGAAGTGAATGCGTGGACATGACGGCCTACTCCGGTGGATCGGACCACGCCACGCTCATCGACGGCGAACTAGTCGAACTCGACGCTGATGGGAACGTCCTTTGGTCGTGGCGGGCCCGCGACCACATTCCTTTCACCGACTGGACGGACAAGACGTCCGAGGCCCACAGTGCAATTTCCCTACTCGCATTGGAAGGCCACGACAACTGGGACATCGACCACCTGAACTCGGTTCAGGATGACGGTGACGGGGTGATCGTCTCTGCCAGGCACCTCAACGCCGTCTACCGGATCAACAAGTCCGATGGCTCCATCGACTGGAAGCTGGGCGGAACTCCAACGGCTAAGAGTCTGGCGATCTCCGGCCTCGACCAACCGTTCGCCTCCCAACACGACGCCCGGCGCCTGCCCGACGGAAGCATCTCCATCTTCGACAACGGCACCGAAGACAACAACCCGCCACGGCTGCTGGAGTTCTCCGTCAACGCCACCAACAAAACCGCCACCCTCGTGAATACAGTCACCGACGACCGGATCTCCTACTCTGGATGTTGCGGGAGTACTCGCAAGCTCACGAGTGGTCATCGCGTGACAGCCTGGGGTGGAACACCCTGGATCACCGAGACAAATGGTGCCGGTGATCCGGTGCTGACTCTTCATTCCGACGACGCGAGCTTCAGCTACCGCGTCGATCCAATCGAACCTGGCCGACTCAACCGGACCACCCTGGTGGACGGCATGAGTGCCATGAACCCGCGCTAACCCTCGCCCCGTATCGCGGGCCTACGCGCTAGCGATACTCGGGATTCGGGTGATCGAACCGGGCTCCGGCGTCCCACTCGGAGCGGGAGTTGCCGTGCTTGGGAAAGCCGCCGTTGCGCTTGAGTAACGCCGCGATTTGCATGAGGTTCCAGGTCATGAACGTGGTGTTGCGCTGGGTGAACTCGTTTTCCGGCCCGCCCGACCCGGGGTCAAGGTAGGAAGCGCCCGGGCCCACCTCGCCAATCCAGCCGGCATCGGCCTGGGGCGGGATGGTGTAACCGAGGTGCTGAAGCGAGTACAGCACGTTCATCGCGACGTGCTTGACGCCGTCCTCGTTGCCGGTCACCACGCAGCCGCCCGCTTTGCCGTAGTAGGCGTACTGGCCAGCCTCATTGAGTTGGCCGGACATCGAGTAGAGCCGCTCGATGACCCGCGTGCAGACGCTGGACTTGTCACCGAGCCAGATCGGAGTCGCGATCACCAAGATGTCCGACGCCAGAACCTTGGCGCCGATCTCCGGCCAAGCGTCGCGGTCCCAGCCCTTCTCGGTCATGTCGGGGTACACGCCAGTAGCGATCGGATGATCGACCGCACGGATTTCAGTGACGTCGACACCGTGTTTGCGCATGATCGCCGTGCTGACGCCGGTCAGTCCAGCAGTGTGACTGAGCTCGGGGGAGCGCTTGAGGGTGCAGTTAATGAAGACTGCCGAAAGGTCGGAGAAATCCAGCTCATCGCTCACGTGGACTGCCTCTCAGTGGCTCAGACGCGCCTGCTGGCGCGATGACTCGGACGCGCCTGCCGGCGCGATGCCGACCCTAGGGAAACCCGTCGGGCTATGCGACATCCAACTTCTTCACGGGCCGAATGCCCCGACGCGAAACCGAGTCATTCATCCAGCCAGGCCGCTGGGGCGCGTTCAACCGCGACGCGGACCGGCGTTTGGCGGTCGCCCGGATCTGGCGGGCATAGGCACGATCTTGAATGATCGTCCACAGCACTCGGAAGCCATCTTTGAACGTGTTGAGGTTGGTGCGCCCGTGATACCGGTCAAATTCAAAACTCGGAACCTCGGTGATGGACGCTCCCGACAAGGCGAAGCGGCCGATGATCAGCGCCTCAATCTCGAAGCCGTCGCCTTGAACCATCTCGGCCTCGTGATCGGCCTCGATCTCAGGCAGGTCAAGCATGTAGAGCTGGTCGGCCCAGAACGCGTTGTAGCCGTAACAGAGATCGGTGAACCGAGTATTGGTGAGAACACTGGCGATCATGTTCAAGCCCGTGTTACCCCAACTGCGAACCAGCGTGATGTCCTGGCTGCCGCCACCGGGGCAGAAGCGGCTGCCCTTTGCTAGGTCGGCGCCGTCGGTCAACGCCTTGATAAAGCGGGGGATCTCGTGCGGGTCAGCCGAACCGTCGATGTCGAACATAACGATGGCATCACCAGTGACCTCAGCAAAGCCGCAGGCCATTGCGTTGCCCTTGCCCTTGCGGGTTTGGTTGATGACTTTGGCGCTGGGCAATGCCTCGCGGGCGGCTTCAGCCGAACCGTCGGTGGAGTTACCGTCCACGACGATGACTTCGTAGAAGTTCACCAGGTAGGGCAGGATCTCCCGAATGTTCGCGGCTTCGTTCAGACACGGTACGACCACACTGACGCGCGGATTCTCTGGTCGACGCTCATTGCGCGGACGGCGTCGGTCAACGATTGGCTTCCCGTCGGCGCCGGTCAGGATCAGCCCGTCGGGACCGACCACCAATGGCCGACCGTGATCGTCAGTAGGCACCGGGTTGGCACCGGGGGATTGAGGTTCACCGACCGTCGGGGCGTCATGTTTCGTCGCAGGGAGATTCCCTGTGCTCCGCGCACTGCCGTGGTCGCTCATCTCGTCCCTTCTAGCAGAGTGCAACCACGACTCGTGCGAGCCGACGGGCTGCTCAACTCCCATAATCTTCGTACCCAATTCTAGGCCAGTCCAATCCCCGACGACCTGCCGAATGTGTCGAATTCGTGCGCTCTGCAGGTATTTACGGCGGTGGGGTAACCACCGAATGATGACCGAAATCTGCCGCCCGCGCGCGGTCGGACGCCCACGCATCAACCAGGGAAGTCACCCGTTCGGCGTAGCGACAAGTTCGGTGACGGGTTTGCTTTCACCGGTCGCCCTGGTCGCGAACTGGTTGCACATCCAGGCGCACTCGCCCAACCAGGCGGCAACGAAGGCCAGCGCGACGACCTCGTGACCAAACCTCGGGCCGGGGTTCAGCGCCAATCGTGCGATCGACTCGTCCACCGCCGCGCTGATCATGACCAACTCGGCGGTGCTGATGAACAGGGTGTCGTTGTCGACGGGGTCAGTGTTGTTCCCGGACAAAACGTCGATCGAGGCGAGCATGTGTTCTCTGATCGTGGCGGACAAACTCTCAACCGTGCTCCCGAACTCCTCACACTGCGGCGGCATCGGCGATACGCGTTCCATGCCGGCAAGAATCGCGCCGACGAACATTACCTGTCCGGTGAGATTGACGATGGTGGTCCAGGCGGGCAGATGTGCCAGCTCGTGGCCACCCTGGCCGATCGCCAGATCGAATGACTCCTGGCCGATGCTCACCTCGCGGTGCGCGATCGCCAACGTCCGCGTGACCTCGTGCTGTGCTTGTTTGTCGGCGGCTGGGTCGCTGGCTGTGGCACCGTTGACGAACCTAGTGACGACGGCCACGAGGAAAGCGGTAGACGCATCGATTCCTGATCGCAGTCGGGCCTCGACAACCGGGGTAACCCCGCGGGGCCACATCGCAAGACTGACGACCAAAGCCACCAAGACGCCGACAACGACGTCGAGCAATCTGATCGCGCCGGTACCGAACGTCGCGGGCTCGGTGATGCCAAAGAGGGCGATCACAAACACTGCGAACGACGCCTGCCCAACGATGACCGAGACCGCGCCAGGGGTGTAAGCCGCCAAGAACACCGCGAAAGGCAACAACAACCAGTACAAGCCAACTGTCGTGCTGGCGAGCGCCACCCAGGCCGAACCCAACACGAAGCCGATGACGGTTCCCACCACCATCTGACCAGAGGTCTTCCAGGTCGCCGAGACGTTGAGTCGCAATGCCACCAACGCACCCAGCGACACCCAGAAGCCGTGATCCAAGTGGGCTACCGACACCACCGCCACGGTGATCGACAAGGCGGTAGCCGTCTTCAGTGCGGTGCGCATCCACGGTGACCGCAGCGACCATTGCTCCCGCAGCCGCATCACCACGGAGGAGTCGTCGGCCGACTCGACGAGCTCGTGCACGCCGCCCAACGGGGCGATGCGCGGCTCACCAAGTGCCGCCGTCCGAGATCGGGCCCGACTGGTATCCAACGCACCAGCGACGTAGCGGGCGAGCACCTCGCTGGCCATCGAGACGACGCGGACATGAAACGAACTGTCCAGACCGCCACGCAATCGCCCCGGCGACGCCCGCTGCTCGGGTGCCGCGGCCCACTCGATGAGCCACCTTTCATGAACGTCGCGCGCCGCGGCGATCTCCGCCACATCAGTGTCGCCGGACCCCTCGCGCAGCGCGGTTGCGCAGTCGGCCAACGTCCGCACGACGACCTTGGCGAGTTCAACGTCGGCAGCTTGCAGGCTGACCGAGGAATCGTTGAGCCAGACGCGCAACACTGTTCGCAGACGGCGCATCTCGTTGATGGTCAAGAGCAGATTGCGGTCCCGCAACGTCCCACCGCCCGGTCGGGCCAGCCTGCCATCAAAGGCCCTGCCCAACCGGGCAGCCCGCTCGAATAACTCGACAACGGCCGCTGTGGCGGCTTCTCGGCCAGCTACCGAGTCAGCGGCTAGCAACTTGCCGGTCGCCGCCGCTGCCGAATCGATGGTGTCGGCCAGTCGCTTGCGCAGTTCGCTGCGCGGATGGGCGGGCCACAACACCATCGCGCCAGCAGTCGCCGCTAGAGCACCAAATCCCCAACCGAAGCAGCGGACGGGAACCAGGTCGAATGACGGCGTGGAGGTGGCCGCAAGCACGAACGGAAGGATCGCGGCCGTCGCCGATGCGGCGAAGTACCCCCGCAGCACCCGCGTGTACGCGATGGCAAAAACAACGACGAACGTGGCCAGCACCGTCCCCCAACGCCAATGGGCAATCACCGACCCCAGCGCCACCAGGCCTACGCCCGTCACGGCCAACAGCAGATTGGCCCGCAACCGGTGCCGCATTGGGCCGCCCAGGTCGGCGAACACCAACACCGAGAACGTCGCGAATGATGCATACAGCGCGCCGTTGCTCCACCCGAGCACGGACTGAACGAACCAATACACCAGTGGCACGAGGACTGCGGCACGCGTGGATTTCCGGAGAAAGACGTGACCCGGGTCATGGAGACGGGTGGCGATAGCAGTCCGCGCCCTACTCACGGCATCGCGCGGGCGGCTCTGTTCAGCCATGCGTTCTAGCCACGGTCGCCGCCACGGTTAGCCAGGCTATTGCGGTACGGCGGGCTATGCGAGCCATTGCACCTCGGTCGATTTCGGTGTGCGGGTGTCTCTTCCCGGATTGGCCGAGCCGCCACCGCCGGCTCGAGTCATTGGGGCAGGATGCGCCCTATGCCCTCGGCCAACCCACTGCCGCGCGACCCGCGCCC
>JAGNDY010000108.1 GCA_018003655.1 Candidatus Nanopelagicales bacterium | reverse complement strand
TACTTCGACAAGTTCGGCGACCGTCTCCCAGCAGAGATGAACGTTCAGCTCGGCGAGTTGCGCGAACGGCTCCAGCAGTAGATCTTCGAGACTGAAAGAGGCGCCCACGCGAATTCGCGTGGGCGCCTCTTTCAGTCTCGCTGGACCGTCCTCAAGCTTGAAGGGCAGCTCGATTCGCGACCTCTAGTGGTAAACGACGACCTTTGTTCCCTTGGGTGTGTGGTCGAACAACCAGGCCGAATCGGCTTTGCTGTCGGAGATGATGCAGCCGTAGGAGTTCACCTTGAAGCCGGCCTGATCGAAGTAGCCGGAATAGTGGAACCCCTCGCCACCATCAAACTGCATCCACCATGGCAGGTCGTAGCCGTACATGTTGGAGACCGTGTGCCGCTGCTTCTCTTGGACCTTGAAGACACCCTCGCGAGTCCGGCTGTACTGTCCGAAGCCCTTCTCGCCCTTCTCTGGGCCGAATTGGGCATTCATGATCTTGATGACTTTGCCATCCTTGAGGTAGCGGGTCACCTTCTGGGTCTTGTCCACACAAATCGTGATTCCCTCGCCGCCACAGCGGGAGTCAAGTTTGCCATCTCGGGCGACGGACTGCAGGCGCGCGACGGTCGTGGCGTCGGCCCGGCCGGTCGGCTTCATCCGTTGCCTGCTTTGGAAGGACTTCACGGCAGTTGTGGTTGCGCGGTCCAACGTTCCGTCGGTCCAATCAGCAGTTAGACCGGTCCACTCAAGACGTGTTTGCAGCGCGGAAATTTCGGCGCTACTCGACTGCGCATTCACTGGGAGACTGGGCAATGCTGCGGGCGCTTGCGTCGTCGGGGCCAGCCAAGCGGCTGACTCCAGTGGGAACCGATTCTGCTCGGCGGCGCCGGCGGGTTGGGTTTGCAGGATTGCGAAACCCACGGTGGCGAGCAGAGTTCCCATCGCGGCGGTCGTCACAGCGGGGGCTGTGTGATGTGGCGGGCGCATTAAAACCTCAAGACACTCGGGGACAGAATCGAGTTCGCGGGTTCGATACGAGGGAACTGCGTCGCGAACTGTAAAGAGGCGAGCAAACAAGCCTCAGTCCTGCAGGCACTGCGCATGCAGATGGACTATTAAAGGTCTTCCCCCACTGTAGGGGGACATAACGGACACCGGCCGCCGGGTGACAGGCATCACAGGCATGCGGGTGACAGGCATCACAGCGCGTGCAGGGGTGGTTCTACCCCACGTTGATGCTGAGGTTGAAGTCGGCCGTTCCGAGCGCTCCCATGAGTCGAAGCCACAGCGGTAGGTACATTTCCGTACCACGAGCAGCCGAGACGTCACCAAGATCTTTGACTCGGTCTGCGGGCCAGCCGAATTCAACAAGCAAGTCCACGGTTGCGGTCTTGGCGCTCTGGTCGTTGCCGGCGATGAACAACACGTGGTCGCCGGGGACGACTTCTGGATGCACCATGACGCCCGCGGTGACGGTGTTCAGCGCTTTGACAACGTGGGTCTTGGGGAATGCCGACTGAATCTGTTCGGCGAGGCTCTCGGTATTGCAGACGGACAGTTCGGGTGGGAATCCGTGCGAGAAGTCCAGCGGATTTGACACGTCGATCAGCACTTTGCCAGCTAGGCCATCGACACCCACTGACCGCAGTGCCTCCAAGCTGGCGACGCCAGCGGTGGCGTTGATGACCAACTCGCCATGTGCAGCAGCGTCACCGAAGGTCCCAATCGAGGCCTCCCCAGGCGACTGGGTGTCCACTGCGGCTAGCCACTCCTGAACGGCATCGCCGGTGGCGCTGCGCGAACCCATCCTGACGTTGTGGCCCAACTCCAAGAGCCGATTTGCCAACGTCGCACCGACCGTGCCAGTACCTAGAACCGCGATTCGCATGGGGACTCCGTTCAGATAGGCACCTGCGGGTCATCGCTGGTGAGCCTAGTCGCGCGATACCCAGTGGTCTAGGTCTGCGCGGCGCATCGGAGGCGTACTGACCTCTGTGCGGCCCACCGGGATCGGGTCCCGTGTTGCTTGAACGCAGTATCTGGGTCAAGCTTCTCTTCTGTGTCCGCAGCGGGTGCGCGTTGTCGGCGATCAGCGAATCGTGCGCCGCACCCAGGTACTAGGCGGTTCGTCGTTCTCCGGAGGTGATCGTGGGTAGTCGGTTCGACTCACCCATCGGTCGCGCATCGCGGATCGCGCTCGCAGCAGGCCTGAGCGTCTCCCTCCTGGGCGCGCTCGGTCTCGCCAGCGCCGACGCCGCCTTCGCAAAGCCCAAACCGCACGCGGGAACGGGTACGCCGCTCAAACACGATCGGGTCATCCCGTTGCCTGCTGGAACGTGGGGCTGGGCAACGCCGTTCGGTGCTGCGGGACCGATGTGGGCGAGCGGGCATCACACCGGCCAGGACTTCCACGTCGCTGCCGGCACGCCGATCCTGGCGGCCGCCGCTGGCACGGTGATCTTCACCGGCAACGGTGGTCCATACGGAAACCTCACCGAAATCCAACATCCGGACGGTGTTCAAACCTGGTACGCCCACCAGTCACGGATCGCCACCACGGTCGGCTCTCGCGTTCAGGCCGGTCAGGTGCTCGGCGCGGTTGGTGCGACTGGAAACACCACCGGCCCGCACCTGCACTTTGAGGTTCGC
Source organism: Candidatus Nanopelagicales bacterium (assembly GCA_018003655.1). Lineage (NCBI taxonomy): Bacteria > Bacillati > Actinomycetota > Actinomycetes > Candidatus Nanopelagicales > Candidatus Nanopelagicales bacterium. The sequence goes on along the minus strand of JAGNDY010000108.1, from coordinate 2,879 downwards.
GTCGCGGGTCAAACCATCGATCCCCGTCCGTGGCTCTCGGGCGCACCGGCCGTGGCAGCGCAGGGTGCGGTGTCATTCGATCCGGCGGTTGCCGACCAGTTGCGCGCCCAACTTGCCGAGGCCGAGGCGGCCAGAAACCAGGCAGCCCGATTCGCTGCCGCGGCCCGAACCAAGGCCGCGAAGGTGGGCAAGCAGGCCGCCTCCCAACAGCGTGAGGTCCAGGCTGCGCGCGAGTCCCTCGGCGACTACGCCCGTGAGGTGTACAAGGCTGGCATTGACCCGCAATTCCTGCTGCAAACCGATGCCTTGTCCAGCGGTGACCTGACGAACTACACCGATCGGCAGCTGTTGATTCAGTACTCAAACCAATCGCAGAACCAGACGGTCAATCGAGCAGTCAAGGCGCTCGGCAAGGCGCAGGCTCTTAGGCAGGAGATTGCCGACTTAAACTCCAAGGCGCAGGCCGCGTTGGATGCCGCCGACATGAAGATGCTGGACATTCAGACCCGGCTCAACGCGAGCGAGGGTCTGTGGATGGTCGGGACCTCCTTTGACGGCACGATCCCGGCTGGCGGCTCGAAGCAGGCCCAAGCTGCAGTCAAATTTGCGCTCGCGCAGCTTGGACACCCCTACACGCACGGTGTGGGAACGGGTCCCGCGTATGCGTGCAACGGTTTGATCTGGCGCGCCTGGCACGAGGCCGGTTCCAAGTGGCCGATTCAGATGGCCAACCAACAAGCGCTTAACCGCCGCTGGGTCGTTCCCATTCGGCCTGGCGACGAGAAACCTGGTGACATGATCTTCTTCCGCTTCAATAACGGAACCGATCTGCCCGGCCGGATCGATCACGTGGGCATGGTCGTCAATCCCGGTACCGGTGCCTTCGTCCATGCATCGTCACCGCGGACCGGCGTCGAGTTGAACAACTACAAGACGACCTCCTACTACGAAGGTCCGGCGATGTTCGGACGCATGATCGTCAGTTCCGACAAGGCGCGATCGGCCAGGCGCTAGAACGGCCAGGCGCTAGAACAATCGCGAGTCGGGGTCGTCAAAACCCCGCAATGAGTCGTAGTCGACAACGACGCAACGAATTCCGCGATCTTCTGCCAGTGTCCGTGCCTGCGGCTTGATCTCTTGCGCCGCAAAGACTCCAACAACGGGGGCGAGCAGCGGATCGCGGTTCAGTAGTTCCAGATAGCGCGTCAGCTGCTCCACGCCGTCGATCTCCCCCCGGCGTTTGATCTCCACGGCTACCGCTACCCCGTTGGCATCGCGGCACATCAGATCGACCGGGCCAATTGCCGTCGGGAACTCCCGTCGAACCAGGCGCCAGCCGTGGCCGAACGTGCCAACCTGTTCGGCCAGCAGCTCCTGCAGGTGGGCTTCCACGCCGTCCTTAACCAAGCCTGGATCGACCCCTAGTTCGTGCCTGGAGTCGTGATGAACCTCATCTATCGTGATGATCAAGCTGTCGCCAGTCTTGTTTTCGACCGTCCAGGTGCCGCTACCCGAACCGTCGGTCCGGTCCGTCAGGAAGCATGGTGGACTCATCCAGTTCAACGGCTTGTAAGCCCGGTCATCGGCGTGTACTGACACCGAGCCGTCGGACTTCAGCAGGAGTAGTCGCTTGGCCATTGGCAAGTGTGCGGACAGTTTGCCGACGTAGTCGACCGAACAAGTTGCCACCACCAAGCGCACCCGGCGACCCTAACAACTGCCCGGTTGGGGTCATTTGCCAGACTCGTAACCGACGGAAAGGTCGCCAGGTGGCCATTTCCGCCCAACCAAGGTTGCCCACAAACAAGGAGCTTTCATGTCCGCTGCCACGCCCTATCCCGGTCTCATCGGTGTTTCAGACGGGAGTGCCAGCTTGGCTGGAGTGCTGGGAGGTACCGGCTTCAAGGTCACCGGGCCCGAAGGGGCGGCCTTGAGTTCCGGGATTGAGGCGCTGGCCGCTGCGATCTGGCTCGCCTACCTGAACGAGGGTGCGCGAATGCTGGAGCAGCAATACGCGACCCGCGACGACATCGACGCGTCGATGCGGTACGGCTGCGGCTACCCAGTCGGTCCGCTGGCCCAACTCGACGTCATCGGTCTGGATGTGGCGGCCGCGGTACTCGACGCCCTGCATGAGGCGAGCGGGGACACCCGACACAAGGCGTCCTCGGCGATCACGGAACTGGTCGCGGCTGGCAAAACCGGGCGCGCCGCGGGAGCCGGCTTCTTTACCTACGAGGCACCTGGTTCCGACGTGGTCGTCTCGCAGGAGTCGGCACAGGCTGACTCGGATTCCGGCGCGCTTCGCGAGATCGCCAAGGTCGGTGTGGTCGGGACCGGCACCATGGCCACCGGCATCATCGAGGTGTTTGCCAAGGCTGGCTACCAGGTGGTCTACGTGGCTCGCAGCGACGAGAAGGTCGCCAAGGTGCGGGCCGCGCTGGAGAAATCGTTGGATCGCGCTGTTGGCAAGGGCCGCATGACCCAGGAGGACCGCGACGCAGTGCTCGCTCGTGTCTCCGGCGTCACCACCCACGGCGGACTTGCCGACGTCGACATCGTCGTCGAGGCGATCGTGGAGGACTTCGACACCAAGAGCGAGCTGTTCGCCTCGTTGGATCGGGTCTGCAAGCCCGGCGCGATCCTGGCAACCACCACGTCCTCCTTGAGTATCGAAGCCCTCGCGGCTGCGACGAGTAGGCCCGCAGACGTCATTGGAATGCACTTTTTCAACCCTGCGCCAATCATGAAGCTCGTCGAGGTTGTCTCCGCCGATGCCACGGCAGCAGACGTCACCGCCACCGTGGTGAAACTGTGCGAAGCAACCAAGAAGCACCCGGTGCTGTGCGGCGATCGCGCTGGCTTCATCGTGAACTTCC
>JAGNDY010000107.1 GCA_018003655.1 Candidatus Nanopelagicales bacterium | reverse complement strand
AACAGCAGATTGCCGTCCGGGGTCTCAAATAGGTCGCGAACCTTGCCGGAATAGATCGGCCGATAGTCCTCGGGCAACGAGAAGTCAGCAGGCTGAATCAACACGACGCCGACCCTATCCGTCCCAGCAGCCGCACGGATTGGTCCCGCGCGGGTGTTCGGCCCGCCCGCGCCGTTGCTACAGAATCGCGGCCGGACTGTAGGCGGCCGCCTCGGGGTAACGGCTGAGGACGACGGCGACCCGCGCGTTGACCCCGGCGACCTGCGACCGGGCAGCGCCGGTGAACTCCAACGGGGTCGACACCAGCGCGGCGATCTCTTCCCGCGACAGTCCCAGACGCGGGTCGTCGGCGAGCAGGTCGAGCAGGTCATTGTCGACGCTGCCCTGCTGCCGCATCGCCAAAGCGGTCGCGACGGCGTGTTCCTTGATGGCCTCGTGCGCGGTCTCGCGACCCACGCCCTTGCGGACCGCAGCCATCAGCACTTTGGTGGTGGCGAGGAATGGCAGGTAACGGTCGAGTTCGCGATTGATGACGGCCGGAAAGGCACCGAACTCATCGAGGATCGTCAGGAACGTTTCCAGTAGCCCGTCGATCGCGAAGAAGGCATCCGGAAGGGCCACGCGACGAACCACCGAACAGGAGACGTCACCCTCATTCCATTGGTCGCCCGCGAGCTCGGCAGTCATCGACGAGTACCCGCGCAGAATCACCATGAACCCGTTGACCCGCTCGCACGAGCGCGTGTTCATCTTGTGGGGCATGGCGCTGGAACCCACTTGCCCTTCAACGAATCCTTCGGTGACCAGCTCGTGGCCTGCCATCAGCCGGATCGTCTTAGCACAGCTCGACGGTGCGGCCGCGAGTTGGACGAGGGCCGAGAGAACCTCACTGTCCAACGACCGGGGATACACCTGCCCCACGCTGATCAAAACGTTGTCGAAGCCCAAGTGATCGGCGACGATCTGCTCGAGTCGATCCAACAACGCTGGGTCACCGCCGACCAGGTCGAGCATGTCCTGCGACGTGCCAACCGGGCCCTTGATTCCGCGCAGCGGGTAGCGGGCGATTAGCTCCTCCAACCGAGCGAAGGCGTTGAGCAACTCGTCAGCGAACGTCGCGAATCGTTTGCCGAGCGTCGTCATCTGAGCGGCCACGTTGTGCGAGCGCCCACTGACCGCGACGTCGTCGTACTGGACCGCCAACTCGGCCAGCCGGGCAAGGGTCGCAACCGCCTTGTCACGGATCAACTGCAGGGACTGCTTGACCTGCAATTGCTCAACGTTTTCAGTCAAGTCCCGGCTGGTCATGCCTTTGTGCACGTGCTCATGGCCGGCCAGGGCGTTGAACTCCTCGATCCGCGCTTTGACATCGTGGCGGGTGACGCGCTCGCGTTCAGCGATGGATTCCAGATCGATGCTCTCGACCACTCGGCCATAGTCGTCAACGACTGTCTGCGCGACGTCGATGCCAAGGTCACGCTGCGCCGCTAGCACCGCGAGCCATAGGTGGCGCTCAAGTCGGATCTTGTTTGTGGGTGCCCAGATTTCGGTCATCGGCGCCGAGGCGTAGCGCGCTGCGAGGACGTTGGGGATGGGCTGGCGCGTCATTGACTGACTCCTGGATAGACGTCGGAAGCGAGGTGGAGTTCACCGCGGGCAGCGGCGGCGGCGATATCCGTGCGGTAGTGGGAGCCGCGGAGCTTGATGAGATCAACCGCTTGATAAGCCCGGGCGCGAGCAACGTCGAGGTTCGCTCCGCGCGCGACGACTGACAGCACCCGCCCCCCGCTGGAGACCACCTGACCGTCGGCATTCGTGGTGGTCCCGGCGTGCAGAACCCGAACGTCCGGCAGGGCTTCGGCGCTGTCGATCCCGTCGATCGGATCGCCGGTGGTGGGGGTGCCGGGGTAGTTCTCGGCGGCGATGACCACCGTCACGGCCGCGCCGTCGTGCCATTGCAGCGCTGGGTGCTCGGCCAGATTGCCCGTCGCTGCGGCGTGCAGCAGTCCTGCGAGCGGGCTCTTGAGTTGGGCCAGCACGACTTGGGTTTCCGGATCGCCAAAGCGCGCATTGAATTCGACGACCTGCATGCCTGCGCTGGTCATCGCCAGGCCCACGTACAACAGCCCCGCGAACGGCGTGCCTCGGCGGGCCATCTCGTCGATGGTCGGTTGGGCGACTTGCTCGACGACCTGCTGGACGAGGTCAGTTGGTGCCCACGGCAGTGGCGTGTAGGCACCCATGCCACCGGTATTCGGACCCGCGTCATCGTCGCCGACTCGTTTGAAGTCCTGCGCCGGTTGGAGTGGAACGACCGTCACTCCGTCGGTGACACAGAACAGGCTCACCTCTGGGCCGTCGAGGTAGTCCTCGATGACGACTCGGCCGTTCTCCTTTTCGACGCATTCGCGCGCGTGGTCGATCGCGGCCGTCCGGTCATTGGTCACCACCACGCCCTTGCCCGCGGCCAACCCGTCGTCCTTGACGACGTGCGGCGCACCGAACTCGTCGATCATCACGATCGCGGTGTCGAGGCTCGTCGTCGCACCCGCGCGCGCGGTGGGCACGTTGGCGGCGTGCATGACCTGCTTGGCGAATGCCTTACTGGCCTCGAGAGTGGCAGCCTGCGCGGAAGGCCCGAAGCAGGCGATGCCGGCGGCGCGAACGGCGTCGGCGGCACCTGCCACCAAGGGGACTTCCGGGCCAATCACGACGAAGTCGACGCCGAGGTCTGTGGCCAGGTGTGCGACGGCACCGGCGTCGGCCACATCCAGAGCATGCAACTGGGCCTGGGCACCGATCCCGGCATTGCCCGGGGCGCCATGGAGTTCCGTCACGCTCGGATCGGTAGCAAAGGACTGAATCAGGGCGTGCTCGCGCGCACCGGACCCAACGACCAGAATCTTCACGCTGGCAAGGCTACGCGGACACGTGTTTGTCGGCTTCGGCAATGGCGAGGTCAAGGATCTCGACCCCTTCAATCGCTTCCTCCGCTGTGAGCACGAGTGGCGGCACCACATGGATGCGATTGCCGACGATGAACGAGACCAGCCCGTTCGCGCGGGCCGCGGCACCGACCGCCGCCATGGCCGGTGAGGTGCCGCCATATGGGGCGAGCGGTTCGCGGGTGTGGCGATCCGCGACCAGTTCGATCGCCCAGAACATCCCTTGACCGCGAACCTCGCCGATACTCGGGTGCTTGTCGATAAGGTCCCTGAGCTTGGGCCCGAGTACGCCGTTGCCGACAGTGTCAGCGTTCTCGATGACGGCCTCGTCGCGCAGAATGTCGATACTGGCGACGGCGCTGGCACACGCGAGTGGATGCCCCGAGTAGGTCAGACCGCCTGGGAAAACTCGGTCGTCGAAGTGGTGGGCGATCTCGTTGCTGATGATCACCCCGCCGAGGGGGACATAGCCGGAGTTGACGCCCTTGGCAAACACCACCAAGTCCGGCACGACGCCCGCATGGTCGAATCCGAACCAACTCCCCGTCCGCCCGAAGCCGCACATCACCTCGTCGGCGATGTACATGATTGCGTACTTGTCGCACAGCGCGCGCACACCTTCCAGGTAGCCCGCAGGTGGGACCAGCACGCCAGCTGATCCAGGCACTGCCTCGAGGATGACCGCGGCAATCGTTGACGGTCCCTCGAACAGGATCGTCTGCTCGAGGTGATCGAGGGCACGGGCGCACTCTTCTTCCTCGGTGGTCGCCCAGAAGGGCGTGCGATACAAGAAAGGGCCGAAAAAATGCGCGTGCCCGTCGGCGTACTCGTTGGGCCAGCGACGTTGGTCGCCGGTCGCCATGATCGCCGCACCCGTGTTGCCGTGATACGACCGGTGCGTCGAAAGGATCTTGCGCTTTCCGGTGAAAAGCCTGGCCATCCGGATGGCGTTCTCATTGCCGTCGGCCCCACCGTTGGTGAAGAACACCTTCTGGTGCGAGTCCGGCATCAACGCGCTGATGGCCTGCGCGGCTTCTCCCCGCGCCTGCACGGCGTAGGGCGGCGCGGCCGTGCACAGGACGTCGGCCTGTTCCTTGATCGCCGCGATCAGCTTGGGATGTTGATGACCGAGATTGGTGAACACCAACTGGGAGGAGAAGTCCAGGTAGCTCTTGCCGTTGAAGTCCCATACGCGCGACCCGAGTCCGCCGGCAATGGTGACCGGGTTGAGGGAACCCTGTGCGGACCAGGAGTGGAAGACGTGTGCGCGGTCGAGGTCGAGCACGTGCTGGGCTAGTTCGGGGTCGTTAATCTGCGCCACGGGAATCCTCAGTTCTGCTAGTCGGCTCTGGTCAATGCTGCCTCATTTCGGCTCAACCAGACAGAGCCGTTCGGTGATTCGAGCAGCGTGGGAGCTAGTCGACGAGGTCGTGGATCACGATCGTCGCGTCACGGTCCTGTCCAACGCCGATCGCGGAGATCCGGCACTGCGACTGCTCCTCAAGGAACCGCACATACGCGCGGGCTTTCGCGGGCAGATCATCAAATGAGCGTGCCTGCGAGATGTCCTCCGACCAACCCGGGAGGTACTCATACACCGGCTTGGCGTGGTGGAAGTCGGTCTGAGTCATCGGCACCTCGTCGACTTTCTGACCGTCGATCTCGTAGGCGACGCAAACCGGGATTCGATCCCAGCCGGTGAGCACGTCGAGCTTGGTCAAGAAGATGTCGGTCAGGCCGTTGATGCGGGTGGCATACCGCGCGATCGGTGCGTCGAACCAGCCACAGCGACGGTCACGACCGGTGGTGACGCCGACCTCGCCGCCGACCTGGCGCAACCGCTCGCCGTCGGCGTCTTGCAACTCCGTCGGGAACGGTCCTGCGCCGACTCGAGTTGTGTACGCCTTCAAGATGCCGATGCACCGGCTGATCCTGGTTGGCCCGATACCCGAGCCAGTGCAGGCACCGCCGGTGGTCGGGTTGGAGGAGGTGACGAACGGATATGTCCCGTGGTCGACGTCAAGCAACGTGCCCTGCGAGCCTTCGAGCAGCACCAAGTCGCCGGCATCTAACGCCTGGTTGAGCAGCAACGATGTGTCGGTGACGAAAGGCCGCAGTCGCTCCGCGAATCCCAGCAACTCGTCAGCCACCAAGTTGACTTCAAACGCCCGCCGGTTGAACACCTTGACGAAGATCTGGTTCTTGTTGGCCAGTGCGTTCTCGACCTTTTCGAACAGGATCTTCTCGTCGAAGAGGTCCTGCACCCGGATTCCCAGCCGGGAGACTTTGTCGCCATAGGTCGGTCCAATACCGCGACCGGTGGTTCCGATTCGCTGCTTGCCGAGGAATCGCTCAGTGACCTTGTCGAGCTCGACGGCAAACGGAGTGATGATGTGGGCGTCGGCGCTGATCTTCAGCCGCGACGTGTCGATGCCGCGGTCGATCAATCCGTTGAGTTCGGTGAACAGCACTGCTGGATCGATGACGACCCCGTTGCCGATCACCGGCGTGCAGGTCGGCGTCAAGATGCCCGAGGGCAACAGGTGCAGCGCGTAGCGCTCGTCGCCGATGACGACGGTGTGGCCGGCGTTGTTCCCACCTTGATAGCGAACGACATAGTCGACACGGCC
>JAGNDY010000106.1 GCA_018003655.1 Candidatus Nanopelagicales bacterium | reverse complement strand
AGCGCGGGTACTCCAGCTATGCCCTGTCGCTACGGGGTCACGGTGGATCCGGTGGCGCCCAGCAACTGAAACGCACGCGACTTCGTGACTACGTGCACGACGTGTTGCAAGCGATCGCGACACTTCCGAGCGCGCCAGTGTTGGTGGGCCACTCACTTGGTGGGCTGGTCTCCCAACGAGTGCTCCAGCGGTACCCGGCCCGCGCGGGCGTTCTGCTCACTCCGGTGCCCACTGGCGGCATCCCCTACAGCACCCTCGCCGGTGCTCGCCGCAAACCATTGACCCTGGCCAAAATGATGGCCGGTGGCACGCTGCGGCTCACTGCCGAGGATCTGTTCGCCGGCTTACCAGCGGCCGAGGCCCAGAAGTACGTCAGTCGGCTCGGTCCAGAATCTCCATGGGCGCAGTACGCGATGGTCTACCCCGAACGCGTCCGTCCGATCACGAGTCCGGTGCTGGTGGTCGGCGCGCAAGAGGATGCTCTGATCGAGGCGGGCGACATTCGCCGGTGCGCGGCCGCTGTGGACGCGCAGTTGCTGTGGGTTCCCGGTGGGCACGACGTGATGCTCGACAGCAACTGGCGCGAGGTGCTGGACACGGTTCTCGACTGGGTTGACGTCACATGTCCAGCCGATGCGCCGCCACTTCCCGGCGCCGACCGGATGGCGCCGTTGAACCTCGGCTGAGCTGGCGTCAAAAGCGTCCGGCCGGGTATTTCTGCAACTCAGGTGGTGCCATGCGAGCCGATCTCCGTTAGTTTCGAACCTGTCGTCAGGGCCCGCGATCGGCAGTCTGCGGGTTTGTCAGTTCACCCAGCAACAGGAGAGCAACGTGGCAGATTTCGATGTTGTCATTCGTAATGGCCGAGTCATCGACGGGACCGGCGCACCTGCGCGCATCGCAGACATTGCCATCACCGGTTCGGTCATCGCCGCGGTGGGACCGGACCTGCCCGGCACGGGCGAACGCGAGATCGACGCTGCCGGCATGCTCGTCACGCCGGGCTGGGTCGATCACCACACGCATTACGACGGTCAGGTCACCTGGGACCAATGGTTGACCCCGTCCTCGTGGCACGGCGTCACCACCGCAGTTATGGGCAACTGCGGGGTTGGCTTCGCACCTGCTCGACCGGACAAACACGACTGGCTGATCCAACTGATGGAAGGTGTTGAGGACATCCCCGGCTCAGCACTTACTGAGGGCCTGACCTGGGGTTGGGAATCGCTGACCGAGTACCTCGACACCATTGCTGCTCTGCCCAAGGTGATGGACGTCGGCGCGCAAGTGACCCACGGACCTCTGCGCGCGTACGTCATGGGTGACCGAGCAGGCGACGACCTGGCCGCCACCGAGGATGACCTGCAGGCAATGGCCGCGATCGTCGTGGAGGGAATGAACGCCGGTGCCCTCGGTTTCTCCACCTCCCGCACGCAGATCCACCGTGGCTCCGACGGCGAACTCGTCCCCGGCACGGACGCACCGGCTCACGAACTCATGGTCCTCGGCGAAGCCATGAGTCGTAGCGGCACCGGCGTATTCCAGTTCGCCACCGACCACCCCACCCTGGTGACCCGGGAGTGGGCCTGGATGCGCGAGCTGGCGGAGAAGATCCAGCGACCCGTCATGGTGTCGATGAACCAGAGCATGGCTGCTCCCGATGTCTGGCAAGAGGTACTACCGCTGCTGGAGCAGGCCCACGCCGACGGCCTCCCGATCTTCGCCCAGGTGGCAGGCAGAGGCATCGGCATCATCTTGTGCCTGGAGGGATCGGCCCACCCGCTGCTGGTCTGCCCGGCGTACTGGGAGATCGCCGAGCTTCCACTGGTCGAGCGCGTCGAGAAGCTCAACGACCCAGCCTTCCGCGAACGGCTCAAGACCGAAGCGACCATCGGCGACGGCATTCCACTCGCTGCGCTCGCAGTCGAGTACGGCCGGATGTACCTGATGGCCGATGACGACATCGACTACGAGCCCACCCAGGAGACCAGTGTGGAGTCGGTTGCTGCGGCAACCGGACGCCACCCAGTCGACGTCATCATCGATGAGCTCGTCGCCGACGACGGGCAGGGCATGCTCTACCTGCCAATCTTCAACTACTCCTACGGCGACTTGTCCGCGACGTACACCCTGCAGCAGCACGAGTTCACCAGGATGGGCCTGGCCGACGGTGGCGCTCACTGCGGCGCGATCTGCGATGGCGGGATGCCGACGTTCATGCTCACCCACTGGACCCGGGACCGAGATCGCGGCCCGAAGCTGGATCTCGAGTGGGTGATCTACCGGCAGACCAAGCAGGCTGCGGAAATCTACGGCCTGCTGGATCGCGGAGTGCTCGCTCCCGGGTACCGGGCCGACGTGAACGTCATCGATTACGACAACCTGACGTTCGACCGGCCAGCGGTCGCCTACGACCTGCCGGCTGGCGGGCGCCGCCTGGTCCAGCACGCCAGCGGGTACAAGGCGACGTTCTGCGGTGGCGTTCAGACGGTTGCCAACGACGAGTTCACCGGCGAGCTTCCCGGCACGCTCATCCGCGGGCCACAGGACGCACCCGCAATGTCCGGCACAGTCGCGTGACTCAACCAGCGAGCGAGAGCGCCGGAACAGTGTCTACCGCCGGCGGCGCCACGGCAGGTGAACCAGCACCCTCCTCGGGGCAACTCATCGCGTTTGCCAGCGGCTCGATCGGCATGGGCGTCTGGGTGACCGTCCCCGGACTACTGCTGTTGTTTTTCCTCACCAATGTGGTCGGCGTTAACCCGTTCATCGCTGGCTTGGTGCTGCTGCTGCCCAAACTGCTCGACATCGTGATGCACCCGTGGTTCGGCAGCGTGTCCGACCGCCAACTTGCAAAGCGTGGCAACCGACGAATGATGATGTTCTTCGGCCTGCTGCTCGGGCTCGCGATGGTTGCGATGTTCTCAGTGCCAGCCGCGATGTCGGGCGCGGCCGCGGCGGTGTGGGTGGGCTTCTTCTACATCTTGGGCAACATCTCGTTCGCGAGTTTCCAGGTTCCCTACATCACCACCCCGAGTGACTTGGACGTCTCGTACTTCCAACGCACCCGCGTGATGAGTTACCGGATGTTTCTGCTCATCCTCGGCCTGCTTGGTGCCGGCGTCGCCGCACCGGCGTTGGTTGCCTCGGAAGAGCGGAGCAGCTACTCGCTGATGGCGCTGAGCCTGGGCATCGTCATGTTGGTGACCGCGCTCATCGCGATCGCAAGCGTCAAGAGTCTGAGCAAGTTCATGACCAGCGAGCACCGCAATCCCGAACTCGAGCATGTGGGACTGGTCGCTGGACTGAAGGTCGCGTGGGCGGACCGCAACTTCCGTGCTTTGGTCTTGTCCTACCTCTTCACTGGCGCGACCACGCACCTGTTCCTGGCCGGGGTTCCGTTCTTTGCCGAGTACGTCTTCGACAACAGCAAACTCACAGCGGTGTTCATGGGTGCGTTCCTCGGTCCGGCGCTCATCGCGACCCCGATCTGGCTGCGAATCTCCAAACGGATCGGCAAGCAGAGAGGCCTCATCATCTGCCAGCTGATGTTCGCAGCAGGTGCACTGGCATTGCTGCTTGGTCCGGTGATCGGGTTTGCGCCCACTGTGTTGATCGTCGTCGTCCTGGGCACGGCGTTCGCGGGTCTGCAACTGTTCGCCTACGCGATGGTTCCCGATGTCGCCCGCGCTGCGAGCCCCGACGGCTCCAAGGCCGGCTCCTACACCGGGGTGTGGACTGCCACCGAAGCGACCGGAACCGCCTTCGGCCCCTACATCTACGCGGCAGTCCTGGGCCTCGGCGGATTCGTCGCCGCGACCGCCGACAACCCCGTCACGCAGAGTTCCTCGGCCGAGACCGCCCTGTTGCTGGGCTTCACCATTGTTCCCGCCGTGATGATGGTCATCGCGATGTTGTTCCAGCGCCGCTACAAACTTGAGGTGGCGGGACAACCGGAACTTATCGACGCGTAGGGGCCGGCCCGGGCGCGCCTGGCCAGCTAATTCGGCGCTCGGATCAAGCCGGTGTCAACGCCGGGTCGACGGGGCACCAGCGAGAAGCCGGACTGCTCGTTGTAATCCACCACCACGTTGTCGCGTTCGAGTCGGGCGGCAAACCGTTCGTACCGGTCGCGAGCCTTCTGCGGCAAGGTCGCGTCGCTGGAGTTCACACGCGCCCAGGTCCGCAGCATCGTGAGCGAGTGATCCTTCTGGTGCTCAGGTCTAATCGGGGACCAGGGGATCTCTGCGCTGTATCTGTTGCGCTGGTCGGCCTTGTCGGCCCGGACTAGTGCCACCGACACGGCCGAGCGGGTCACCTGCGCGAGCTCCCCGGACACGATCCGTTCGTCAGTGGTATTGACCCGATCGGCGATCTGCTGCTGGGTCAGGCCCTCGTCGCGCCACCGCACCAGCACTTCCACTGGCGGCAGGACGCGTTGACGGCTCACTCGCGAATCGTAGTTGCGGGCCGCAACGAGTCGCCAGGGTTTCAGCGAAGCCTTGCGACATTGCTTTACATTGGGTACCTTTCTGTAAACCAGTCACCCCGCGAACGCACACCCCGGAGGTCCCGTGACCGTCACCAGCGATCCGACCACCGCGCAGTGGACCGACCACAAGCGCTACCTGTGGCTGCTGGGCCTGTTGGTGCCGCTGTTCCCGTTCATGGGGTGGGGACTCTACGAGCTCACCGGCCTGGGAGTCTTCTGGTTCATTGGCCCGATCATGATTCTGGGCATCATCCCGGCCATCGACTTGGTCGCCGGCCTGGACCGATCCAATCCGCCCGACGACATGATCACCATGCTCGAGGCCGATCGCTACTACCGCTGGGTGACCTACATCTTCCTGCCGGTGCAATACCTCGCGCTGGTGTGGGCATGCTGGATGTGGGCCTACAGCGACATCACAATCGTCGACAAGGTAGGTCTCGCGCTGACTGTCGGAATGGTTGCCGGCGTGGGCATCAATACCGCCCACGAGCTCGGTCACAAGAAGGAGAAAGTCGAGCGGTGGCTGGCCAAGATCGCCCTCGCCCAATCGTTCTACGGCCACTTCTACATCGAGCACAACCGCGGCCACCACGTCCGCGTCGCGACACCGGAGGACCCAGCCAGCAGTCGGGTCGGGGAGACCGTCTACGCCTTCCTGCCGCGCACGATCGTCGGTAGTTTCCAGAACGCCTGGCGCATCGAACAGCCCCGATTCAAGCGGCGCAACCAAAGCCACTGGTCGATCCGCAACGACGTGCTCAACGCGTGGCTGATGTCGGTTGCCCTGTGGGCGGTGCTGTTGGTGGTGTTCGGCATCGGGATCTTGCCGTACTTGCTGATCCAGGCAGCCGTCGGCATTGCGCTGTTGGAGTTCGTCAACTACCTGGAGCACTACGGAATGCTGCGTCAGCGCGAGGCGACCGGTCGGTGGGAACGCGTCCGACCCGGCCACAGTTGGAACAGCAACAACGTCGCGACCAACGTCTTGCTCTATCACCTGCAACGGCACAGCGACCACCATGCGAATCCGACGCGGCGGTATCAAGCCCTGCGCGACATTGACGAGGCGCCCGTGCTGCCAACCGGCTACGCCGGCATGATCATGCTCGCAATGGCGCCGCCGTTGTGGTTCAAAGTGATGGACCCGAAGGTCGCCGATCACTTCGATGGCGACATGACTCGTGCCAACATCCAACCTGCCAAACGTGAGCGGGTGCTAGCCCGTTACGGGATCGTTGAATCC
>JAGNDY010000105.1:2049-5751 GCA_018003655.1 Candidatus Nanopelagicales bacterium | reverse complement strand
CCACTCGTACCTCTCCGACAGTTGCATTGGGTCGGGAGCGAGGAAGGCTCCGACAGTTGCATTGGGTCGCCAGCGAGAATACGCACCTGCGTGGTGCGACGCAGTCGTGGACTCGCCCCGCTCAGGTAACGGTGTGTGTGCGGTTTAGAGTGGAGCTTGAAGATTCAACTCTTGCCCAACCGCACTGCGACCGATTGGAGCCGCGTGAGCCTGGCGTTGATTGAGATGCGACGGGCGAAGCTGCGTTTCGGTTTGCTCACTGTCGCCGTCTCACTGCTGATCTTCCTCGTGCTGTTCCTGACGACTTTGTCCAGCGCGCTGGTCAAGTCGTTCACTGGCGCGATCGAAGGCCTAGACGCGCAGGTACTCGCGTACTCGACGACAGCGCGGGACAACTTGCAGGCCAGTCGCCTGGAACCAAGCACCGTTGCGAAGGTCCGAAAGGTTCCCGGGGTTGCCAAAGCCGCTGGCCTCGCCACCTCCACGACCAGTGCGCAGTTACCCGAAGGCAAGTCAGACCTGCAGGTGTTTGGCTTCGATCCGGCCGGGCCTGGGGAGCCGACATCGGTGACAGACGGCCGCCTGCCCACCGCCTTGAATGAAGCAGCGGTAGACGTCCCCGGCGCGACCCTCGGATCCACGATTACCCTGGAGCCCAGCAAGTCCAAGCTAACGGTCGTGGGGCTCCTCGATGGTGCACAGTTTTCGGCCGCTCCGACCGCCTACGTCACGTTGTCGTCCTACGAGGCAGTCGTCCGGGCGGCTAACCCCAAGATCCCCTTCGTTCCCTACAACGCGATTGCTGTGACGGTCGTGCCTGGCGCGAGTGCGGCTACGGTCGCCGACTCGATCACCGCTGACGTGCCTGCCCTCAAGGGCTACACCCTCGACGACGCTGTGGCTCTGATTCCCGGCGTTGAATCGGTCAGCCAAACCTTTGGCATTCTGGTTGCGCTTACCTTCATCATCGGCATCGTGGTGATCGGATTCTTCTTCCTGATCCTGACGGTGCAGAAGCTTCGGGTCTTCACTCTGCTGCGCGCGAACGGCGCCTCGAATTCCCGACTAGCTGGCGTCGTCGCTGTTCAGATCACCGCCGTGGTCGTCATCGCGGGTGCGCTGGCCGTGTTGCTGGTCAGCGGGGCACTCAAGGGAATCAGCACCGGTATTCCGGTGTCACTGAGCCCCGCATTGGCTGCTGGAACCGTGGCCGCGGTGTTGGTTTGCAGTTTGGCTGCGGGCCTGTTAAGCATTCGCCGCATTCGAAAGATCGACCCGGCTACCGCGGCAGGTGCCCGATGATGCTTGCCATCGCGGAGATTCGCCGCGCCCGTGGGCGATTCATCTCCATCATCGCCGCGCTGTCCTTGATCACATTCCTGGTGCTGACGCTGTCGGCGCTTTCCGACGGCCTCTTCTACGGCTCCACTGGCGCGATCAAGTCGACTAATGCCAACGCCTACGCCTTCAGCGCCGACGCTCAAGGTTCGCTCATCCGGTCGCAACTTCCCGCTGACGACGTTGCCAAATTCACCAGCGTCTCCGGTGTCCAACAGGCAGCACCGGTGGGTGTCCTGCTCACTTCCGGATCAGGACCAGATGGTGAGGTCGACCTGGCCGTCTTCGGGGTCCAGCCAGGAGGCGTCGGTGTTCCCACGACGGTGACGCAGGGTCGGTTACCGAATCCCGGCGAGAACGGCGCCGCCGCCGTCGATCAGAAGCTCACGGACAAGGGAGTCGCCGTCGGCTCAACCCTGACCGTGGGAGACACCAAGGTGACAGTGGTCGGCCTAACCAGGGATTCGCAGTACCAGCTGCAACCGTCGGTCTGGACCACCGTGCCGACGTGGTCGAAGATGCGTGCCAGCGTTCGCCCGGAGACTCGTGGACTCGCGCCGAACGTCTCAGCGGTGGCGCTCCAACTCGCTGACGGAACCGACCTCGATGCCGTGGCGGCCGCGGTTCCCGGCACGTCGGTTCTGACCTCTGACCAGACCGCCCTGGCCATCCCCGGTGTCGCGCAGCAGCGCTCAACTTTGAGTGCAATCGTTGGGACGACGCTCGTGGTCGCAGCGATTGTCGTTGCGTTGTTCTTCGCGCTAGTAGTGCTGGAGAAACGTGAACTATTCGCAGCACTGAAGGCCCTGGGAACGTCCACCGCGCGCCTTGGTCGAGACGTCATTCTGCAAGCCCTCATCGCCTCGGTCATTGGGGTCATCTTCGGTGCAATTGCCTCACGGCTGTTGGGACTCATTGCCCCGGAGACTGTCCCGACCCTCTTCCGCACCGACACGCTGATCAACATCGCGATCTTCACGATTGTCGCCAGCGTCCTGGGTGCCCTGTTCTCACTGCGCCGGATCGCACGCATTGACCCCGCCACTGCACTGGGAGGAACCCTCTGATGGCACCAATCCTTGAAGTCACTGACGTGACCAAGACCTACGGCACCGGACATACAGCCGTAACAGCGGTGAACCACGCCGCCTTCAGCGTCGAAGAAGGCCAGTTCGTGTCGCTGCTCGGTCCCAGCGGTTCCGGAAAGACGACTCTCATCTCGATGGTCGGTGGTCTGCTGACTCCGAGCACCGGAACCATCCGCCTCAACGACACCGAAGTCTCCTCCCTGTCCGCCAAGGAACTGACCACGTTCCGGGCGCAGCGCGTCGGATTCGTCTTCCAGTCCGCGAATCTCGTGCCCTTCCTCACCGCCCGAGAGAACCTGCTGTACGTGGCAACCCTGCGCAAGCCGAAGGACTCGAAGAGGTCAAAGAAGCGTGCTGACGAATTGCTCGAGGAGCTTGGCTTGACCGATCGGCGGGGCAACCTGCCCGAGCAGCTCTCCGGCGGTGAACGGCAACGGGTTGCCATCGGTCGGGCAATCATGAACGATCCCGATCTGATCCTGGTGGACGAGCCCACTGCGGCCCTGGACACCTCGCTGGGCCGCCAAGTCGTGCAGCTGCTGGCCCGCGAGGTCAAAGACCGTGGCAAAACCGGAATCATGGTGACCCACGATCTGCGCATGGTCGAGTACACCGACGAGGTGTTCGAGATCCTCGACGGCACCCTCAGCAAGCCAGCCGAGCCCAAGCATCATGAACCGAGTGGTGACTGACGTCACCCCGACCAGGCCGTTTTCTCTGTTAGCCTGTGGTTACCAACTTTGAGCGCCTTGATTTGCGCTAGCTGGTGTCGATTCAGTTCAGACACCTTGCTACTTCATCCTCAGCGGCCCAAGAGTCGCAGTGCTTGTTTGCACCTCATGTGATCCGGATTCCGGAACCGCGCGCACAGTTGGCACCCGACGACCGTCGGCGTGCCGCACTCCGCGAGGACCGTTGAATCGAGCCCTCGCCACCCGCGGATACACCCAGTAATACTTGGAGAAACCCATGGCGAAGTTCGCCGAACTACCCCTGCCCACTCCCCTGGTCGAAGCACTGCGCCGACAGGGCCTTACCGAAACCTTCCCGATTCAAGCCGCCACGCTGCCCGACTCGTTGTCGGGGCGCGACGTGCTCGGCCGCGGCCGTACCGGCTCCGGAAAGACACTCGCATTCGCACTTCCGCTGCTGACTGCACTGGCCAACTCACACACGCCAGCCAAGCCCAAGCGACCAACCGGACTCGTGCTCGCACCAACGCGTGAACTCGCCGAACAGATCGCTGCTGTCCTGACCCCGCTGGCTCGATCACTAG
>JAGNDY010000105.1:0-1949 GCA_018003655.1 Candidatus Nanopelagicales bacterium | reverse complement strand
CTGACTGCACTGGCCAACTCACACACGCCAGCCAAGCCCAAGCGACCAACCGGACTCGTGCTCGCACCAACGCGTGAACTCGCCGAACAGATCGCTGCTGTCCTGACCCCGCTGGCTCGATCACTAGACCTCACCGTGATGACCATCTTTGGTGGGGTCAGTGCGGGCAAACAGATCTCGACCCTGCGGCGTGGAGTTGACATCGTCGTTGCCTGCCCCGGCCGCCTCAACGACCACATGCGATCGGGCAACATCACGCTGGATCGCGTGCAGGTTTGTGTCGTTGACGAGGCCGACCACATGGCTGACCTCGGCTTCCTACCGGACGTCCGTCGGATCCTGGATGCCACGCCGTCCGGTGGCCAGCGGCTGCTCTTCTCAGCCACCCTCGACCGGCAGATTGACGTCCTTGTTCGTCGGTACCTGAGCAATCCGTTGACTCATAGTGTCGACGGCGAACACTCGCCCGTCGCCGCAATGAATCACCATGTCCTGCATGTGCGCGACGACCAGCGTGTTTCGGTCATTTCTGAGCTGGCAGCGGCACCCGGACGTTCGATCGTGTTCACCCGCACCAAGCACGGTGCACGCAAGCTCACCAAGTCATTGACCCGCTCCGGAGTCCGAGCGGTGGAGATGCATGGCGACCTCAGCCAGGCCGCGCGCACTCGCAACCTCGCAGACTTCACCGCAGGGCGAGCGGTCACTCTGGTCGCGACAGATGTCGCCGCTCGAGGCATCCACGTTGACGACATCCAACTGGTCATTCATGCCGATCCGCCCGCCGAGCACAAGGCGTACCTGCACCGTTCAGGCCGCACCGCTCGCGCGGGTTCGGCCGGAACGGTCGTGACTGTCATGACCGATCAGCAACGGGCGCAAGTTCAAACGATCCTGCGAACCGCCAAGATCGACGCCACCACGACCCGGGCTCGCGGGGGCGATGACTTCATCTCCAGCCTGACCGGTCAAGCACGCCCTGCTGCCTTAACCAACCCGGCAGCCGCCACGGCGGGCGGTCAGCCGACGCTCCCATCGGGCTCAACCACCGGCGCCCGCAACTCGTCGCGAGAGGCAAGTGGCGCGGATTCCACGCGGAATCGTCGGCGATCGGGAACCGGCCAATCAGGCGCACAACGCCGTAGTCAAGGTCGCGATCAGCGCGGAAGCGGAGGCCAAGGACGCGGCGGATCCAGCGGCTCTGCGCGAGGTTCGAGCCAACGTGGGCGCTCAACTGCTCACTACTCAACCGGCGCCGGAAGTCGCTAAAGGGCTAGGTCACTCTGCGCTAACCACCTGTGACCCTTCCCATACGACTCGGGTCGACATGTCGGACATAGCGACTTTTGATGGCTTCTTTGTCCACAGATAGGGCACAGGTTATCCACAGTTGACTTGTCAACCATTTGAATTGCGCTCGGCGAACGTGCATGGTGCAGAACAGCCCCAGTGAATCGACCTGGGGCTCTTCTGTTCACCGACGTAGGGATCCGAATGAAAAAGCACGGCCTCCGCATGCTGGTCGCGTCTACCGCAGTAGCGATCCCACTGACCGCCGCTGGCCTGGCACCAGCGTCAGCCTCGGCTGTACCCACCTCGGTTGTTGCCACCTCAGTTGTCGCCACTGTGAAGGCACCGGCCAAGCGGGTTTCCCCGCGGGTCGCCGCAATCGTGCCCGCAAGCGTCGCCACCGGGCCGTCGAAGTGGCGCGGCGCGCCCCTGCGTCACCCGCGCGGCGGTCGTTTCTACGGGAGCGTGCGTCGGTGGGCGAACCTGGTGTCAGCGATCATGGTTGAGCATCGAATCAAGCAGAAGTACCTGCCGGGGATCTTGGCCCAGATTCAGCAGGAATCAGGCGGTAACCCCAAGGCTGCCAACCTGTGGGACAGCAACGCGAAGGCCGGCTATCCGTCACGGGGGTTGCTCCAAGTCATCGCGCCGACCTACCG
>JAGNDY010000104.1 GCA_018003655.1 Candidatus Nanopelagicales bacterium | reverse complement strand
TGACGTCGCTGCCCACTGAGTCGACCACGCCGGCGAACTCCGCACCCAAGACTGTGTGCTTGGGCTTCAACAGGCCACTGAACCCACGAACGATGAACGGCGTTGCCGAGCGGAACCCGCAATCCGTCCGGTTCACCGTCGCGATCTTCACCTTGACGATGACGTCGATGGGGCCGGGGTGGGGTTTGGCAACCTCCTGCACGCTCACCACCGACGGTGCTCCGTACTTGGTGTTGACTGCGGCTCGCATGTCAGCACACTAGTCGTGCCTACGCTGCGCGCATCAGATCCCGCGCGCCTGAGGAATCACTTGGTCACCGACTGCGGAAACCCAGCCGGGCAAGTCGGGTTGTTTCGAGCCGATCCAAAGCTTGGTGACGCCGAGGTCGGCGTAGACGCGCACCTTATCGACAAACGCACCGGGATCGGCGAGCGGATCGACTCCGGTGAGTACCGTCTTGCGTACCTCGTTTGGATCACGATCAAGATCGGCGCAGTGAGCATTGAGGACGTCGATCTTGTGGGCGATCACCTCCGGTCCGGCGTCGAACAGGTTGCAGGCATCGGCGTACTGGGCAACCAGACGCAACGTCTTCTTCTCGCCCATCCCACCGATGAGGATTGGCGGTCCACCCGGCTGCAACGGTTGCGGAACGCACAACGTCTCCGCCAACTGGTAGTACTCGCCGCGGTACGGGCCGTTGTCGGCGCTCCACATCTGTTTGCAGATCTGCAGCGTTTCCTCAAGCCGGCCGAAGCGCTCGGCCATCGGTGGGAACGGCACGTCTAGTCCGACATGCTCACGCTCATACCAAGCCGCGCCAATTCCCAGCATCGCGCGGCCGCCAGAAAGGACATCGAGGGTCGACACGATCTTTGCCAGGAGCCCCGGTCTGCGGTAGGTCGCTCCGGTGACCAATAGGCCCAGTTGCAGGTTGGTGGTCTGTCCGGCGAGGAATCCCAGCGCGGTATATCCCTCCAACATCGGGTCCGACGCTGGCGCCATCGATTCCATCTGGAAGTAATGATCCATCATCGTCAAGGTGGCGAATCCCGCGTCATCAGCGGCCTTCGCTGTTGCGGCCAATCCCGCGCCGATCTCTGCGGGCGGACCGAGCGGTGTGAAGTCAGAGATGTGCAGCGCAAGTTCCATATCGCGATCCTAGGCACCGGCGGCCTGGTGGGATAGTCCCTTGGCCTTTCCCCGTTCGACGCACCAAGCAGGTGCGTCATGGCGTAACGTCCTGCTCCGAGGCGGCCGCGACTTCGCCAGGAAGGGGTTCTCCAGATGCGAAAGCCAATTGCCGCACTACTGACCGTCTTGGTGTTGGTAGGTCTTTTCGTGGTTGCGTTGGTCAGCGCATTGCAGTTGCTGGCGCCGCGTGACATGCCCTTCGGAGTGACCGGACCATCCCCGGTGGTTACCGCAGTGCAACAGGAGTACTCCCTGGATCTGATCACCTACGGGTCGGAGGCCGAACTCACCGAGGCTGCGACAAACGGCGATGTCTACGGTGGCTACGTCACGGGGCAAGCCACCGACACGCTGATCACCGTGCCCGCCAAGAGCTTCTACGGCGAGGTGTTCGTGCGCGGTGGGTTCGCCAAGGCCGCCAAGGCCTCGGACCGCACATACTCGACCACAGTTGTCGCTCCGCTGCCGAGGTCGGACCGAACCGGCGCTTTGATCGGCCTGCTATTGCTTCCGACACTCATCGGTGGGTACCTGATTGCCTCGATGATGTTTCCGTACTCGGCGACAGCATCTGCTTGGCGCCGGATCTCCGTTGTCCTGGGGTTCTCTGTCGTCGTCGCTGCGATAACTGCGTTTGCCGCGCGGTTCATTGGCGGGGTTCCTTCGGAAGCGGCGTGGAGTCTCTTCCCGTGCCTGGCACTCGTGACTGCCGCGGTATCGCTGGCCGCCATCGGGATCCAGTCCGTGCTGGGCAAGGCCGGCACTTTGCTAGTGATTGTCGCTTTCGTCGTCGTGGGAGGTGCTGGCGCTGGTGGTAGCGGAAGTGCTCTGCTTCCGACCTACTGGCAGCACATCGGTGCACTTTTCCCGCCGCGCTACGCCGTGGACCTGTACCGCGATGTGCGCTATTTCGGCGGCCATGGCATCGCAGTACCGATAGCGGTCTTGGCCGGGTACGCCCTAGCCGGGGTTGCCCTCGTCCTGTGGATGGATCGACGTCGACCCAGGCCCGCGGCACCCACCGAGGAGTTGACCGCAGCGGAGACGCCCGGCCGGGCTCGGTTTGTACCGAAGAACCTGGTGGCGCCTGTCGGTCTCGCTCTCATTCTGAGCGCGCTGTTCGCGGTGAACTACACGAGTTCGGGCCACGAGCCGGTTGCCGACCAGATGCCCTTCGGTGTCGTCGGTTCCGACGCTTTGGCCAAGACCGCACAGAACGACTTGTTCTCTCTGCAACTCATCCAATATCCCGATACGCAGTCCGCTACCAACGCCCTCGACCAAGGACAGATCTACGGCTCGCTGGACGCAACGTCGTCGCCGGCCGCTTTGGTCGTCGTCCCGTCGATTAGTGACCTCTCACCGCTGGACATCACGGCAAACTTCGAGGCCGCCGCAAAGAAGTCAGGCGAAAAGCTGGCGGTTTCGGCCTACGCGCCCACGCCGCTGGCACCCAAGGATCCCGCAGCGCTGGTTCTGGCGACGTTGCTGGTTCCTTTGCTCGTCGGCGGGTACATGGCCGCAGCTCTACTCGCTACGGCCTTCGGGTCAGCAGCTGGCCGATGGCGCGGACTCTGGCTCCTTGGGTACAGCGCCGTCGGAGGGCTCGTCGTCGACGTGATCGCCACCTATTGGCTTGAGGGCATTCCAAGCGCGTCGTTTTGGGTGGCCTGGCCCATCATGACGCTGATCATCTCCACGGTCGCATTGTTTGCTGCGGTACTGCGTCGGCTGTTGGGACCAATCGGAATCTTGCTCACGGTTATCCTCTTCCTGCAGTTCGGCAACCCATCCTCGGGAGGTTCGAATGGCTCGGTGTATCTGACGCCATTCTGGCGCGACCTCGGGCCACTACTGCCGCCGCGCAACGGCTATGAGCTGCTGCGGGACACCGTCTACTTCGGGGGCCACGGCATCAGCCAGCCGCTCACCATCCTGCTCGCATACACCGTCGTAGCGGGCGCAATCCTGGCCTACCTCGACTGGCGGCCACCCCCGGAGCCGACGGTCCCGGGACTCGACTCACCGACCGCCGCGGATGCAGCTGCGCTGGCCACCCCCGTTGGTCCGCTGCCCTAGCCGTCTCGCCGCGACGCGGTCCGCTGACGGCCACTAGGCCGCGACGCGGCTGGCGGTCACACTCGGACTCCTCGCGGCGCCGGAGACAACTTGACGTTGTCTGGGACGAGCGGGGATCATGACGCTCAAAGCTCTCGCGACTGGCAGGCATGCGGTGCCCGTGACAGGCAACCGACGGAATCAGACGATGAGTTGCTACGTTCATCAAGCCGCACGAGTTACATACGACGCTGGGAGCCTCACGAATGACGACCGATGCAGCAACCAACAGTGACACTTCCCCTAGTTGGCCAGCCAATGATCCGGCGACCCGGCGCACCGTTCCAGCGACGTCGAAGCCACTCGACCCAGCACGCGTCCAAGAGTTGCTAGCGGCTGAGTGGGAGCGCTTTGCGACCGATACGACCGGATCAGCGTCACATCATGAGCGCGCCACCATCCCCTTGCCGATGGGCGTCGCCTCGTCGTTTCAGCACTGGGACCCCTACCCGATCGCCATCGAGTCCGCCAATGGAGCGTGGCTCAAGGACGTCGATGGTCGCGATCTGCTTGACATGTCAATGGGCTTCGGCGCGGTACTCGTCGGTCACCTGAATCCCGCCGTCGTCGAAGCAGTGACCAGCTCGCTGGCCACTGGGACGCTTTTTGTTACACCATCACCGAGTACGACCGATATCGCCGAGCGGTTCCAGCGCCGGTTTGGCATCGACCAGATTCGCTTCGCCAACTCCGGCACTGAGGCGACTATGTATGCCGTGCGCGCCGCGCGGACCTTCACCGGCAAGCACGGCATCGTCAAAATCGAGGGCGGGTACCACGGCGGCTACGACGCCCTGTCGGTCTCGGTGAAGCCCGATGTCGATGAGGCGGGCCCGGAAGACGCACCCACTCCCGTCGTCCCGTTCGAGGTTGAGGCCGGGACGGTCTACGTCACGCCGTACAACAACCTGGAACGACTTGAGCAGATTCTCACCGATCACGCTGACCAGATCGCGGCAGTCGTGATGGAGCCCGTGCTCGAGAACGTCTCGATCGTGCTCCCCGATGCCGCCTACCTCGCAGGTGTACGGGCGGCCTGTGATCGTCACGGCGTCTTGCTGGTGTTCGACGAGGTCAAGACCGGACTCACCGCCGGGTACGCCGGCGCCTCCCAACGACTCGGGATCAAGCCCGACCTGATTGCACTGGCCAAGAGCGTCGGCGGCGGACTGCCACTGGCTGCATTCGGCGGGCGCGAGGACATCATGTCGGTCATCACCGACGGCCGGATGTGGCACTTCGGCACCTACAACGGCAACCCGCTCTGCATGGCGGCTGCTGCGGCGGTCGACGAGATTTGCACGGTCGAAGCGCTCGACAAAGCCGAGGCGATCAACGACGCCGCCCTCGACGCGATCGACGACATCATCGCTCGCTACGAGTTGCCCGCCCACACGGTCGGATTCGGCGTCAAGGGAGCTGTCACCTGGTCCCCGGCACCGGTGCGCAACTACCGCGATTACAAGCGCACCGATTTTGAGGCCGCCGAGCTCAGTTGGTTATGGGGAGTCAATCGCGGAATTCTCACTCCCCCGGGCCTCGACGAGCAGTGGCTGGTGTCGCTGGCACACACCGAAGCAGACATGGCGTTGCTGGTCGGCGCGTTCGATCAGTTGGCCCAGGCTCTACGCGCCTAGGAACCAACAGGCCAACTCCCCACGACCGTGCGAGGCGATGGCACGGGTCGATCGGAGAGATTCGGTAGGAGGTGCCGCAATGCCAGCGGTCAGTGGTCGTGACGCGATGATCTCTGGAATGGCCCCGGTGCTCCGGGCCGGGCGGTACGTTTTTGTCAGCGTCCCTGGTCCGGTTCCCGAGGGTCTTGAGCCCATCATGACATTCCGCGAAGACGAGGGCCTGACCCTGATCTTGCCGCAGCAGGAGGCCGATCAAGCCGATCTTGGATACAACCTTGTCCTCGCATGGATCACGCTGCGCGTACACAGCTCCTTGGAGGGGGTCGGCCTCACGGCGGCGGTCAGTTCCGCTCTAGCCGAATCGGAAATCAGCTGCAATGTGGTTGCCGCGGCCTTCCACGACCACCTGTTCGTTCCCGCTGACCGAGCGGACCAAGCCGTGCGAGTGCTCGTTCAGCTGGCTGGCGCCACCCCAGCAGACGAATAGCCCGGCAACTAGTCAGTGGGCAGGCGGGAAACACTGTGGCCGTCAAGAGTCACCTAGTCGTTGGGCCACGCCTCAAGACCCGCAACAACAACCGCGATCGCGGCCGGAATCAGGAACTGGGGACTGCTGAGCACTGATGAAATGGGAACGTCGACCACGAGGGCGAGTAGCACGCCAATGAGAACTGCGGCCGGGATCGCCCAAGCCATCTGAGTCGCCACCAAACGAACCGCGCTTGGCCTTCGTCGAGGCGGGTCCAAGTCGTCTTCGCTGGGTCGAGTGAGTACCGCGACCACGGCCAGCGCAATCGTCGCGCCCTCAACGAGCCAGACCGTGGGCTGGGCAAGGGTCTGCGTGAGCG
>JAGNDY010000103.1 GCA_018003655.1 Candidatus Nanopelagicales bacterium | reverse complement strand
GAACGGGCAAGACCACATTGCTGCGGGTACTGCTTGGGCAATTGCCGCCCAGTGGTGGACAGTTGAAGACCGGGGTGACGGTCAAGCCGGCCTACCTCTCCCAGCACGTAGCCGAACTCAATCCCGCATGGCGGGTCCTGGAAGCCGTCGAGCAGGTGGCTTCGCGGGTGGAACTGAGTAAGGGTCGCGAACTGACGGCTTCGCAACTGTGCGAGCGGCTCGGCTTCGGTCCGGAAAGCCAATGGACACCAGTCGGCGATCTGTCCGGCGGGGAACGACGCCGGTTGCAGTTGACGCGGTTGCTCATGGAGGGCCCGAACGTCCTCGTGCTGGACGAGCCGACCAACGACTTTGACGTGGAGACCCTTGCCGGGCTTGAGGACCTGCTCGATTCCTTCGGCGGAACGTTGATCGTGGTATCGCACGACCGTTACTTCCTTGAGCGGGTGTCGGACACGTTTGTCGGCATGCTTGGCGACGGCCAGGTGCGCGATATGCCAGGTGGCGTCGAGCAGTACCTTGCGCTCCGGGAAGGCCGCTCGCAAGCCGACGGTCCGATCGCTGCGTCCCGGTCAGCGAACCGAGCCCCGGTGTCGCGAGCCAACGAGCGCACACTCAAGAAGGAACTCACGCGGCACGAGCGAGCAATGACAAAGGCCTCCGCTCGCGAAGACGAACTGCATCGTGAACTTGCGATGCATGTGACTGATCACGTCAAACTCGCAGAGCTCAATGCTGAACTGAAGGCCGTCGGCGCTCGACACCGCAAAGCAGAGGAAGCCTGGTTGGCCGCCGCCGAAGCCCTTGAATCAGCGACCGGATGACGTCGCTGCGCCCGTAACGCTAGCTGGCGATGGAATAGGTCGCGGAGAAGCGTGCGGAATCGAGAATGTGATCCTGCATTGCCGCCAGGGCGCTCGGCCCGTCGAAAGCGCCCTCAATGGGAAGTCGATCCACATCCAATGCGTAGACGGTGATCGTGTACTTGTGCACGACCTCGTCGTTCCACGGTGGGAACGGACCGTCGTAGCCGAAGTAGTCGCCCCCAAGATCGAGATCACCCTGGAAGAACTCGCGGTAGTTATTGATGCCATGCCGGGTCCCGTCGGGCCCTTGCGGACCGGACTTGCCCCTAACCGTGACTCCCTCCGCGTGCGCCCCTTCAGACAGCTCGGAAACTTCCGGAGCAATATCGACCAGAATCCAGTGGTAGAAGTCGGTACGGGGCAGATCTGCGGGGAGCACCTTGCCTTCGACGTTCACATCGGTGCCGATGGTTGGCACGCTCTCGTCATGCATGACGACCGCGAATGACTTGGTCCCGGCGGGTGCATCAGACCATGACAACTGCGGGCTGACGTTCTCAGAGAAGGTTGCGTGCTGGTCGGGGTCGGCCTTGCCCATCGCGTAGCGTGCCGGGATGCGCTGATCCGGGGTGATGCTGGTGGAGGTGAGTTTCACGGGTCTCCTTCAGTGACAATCGATTATCGCAGTAGGAACTGGCGTTCAGGTACGGCGATCTGATCCTTGTTTACCCTCCGGCTGCGGTCAAGGCCGATGATCGGCCATGACGGGTTGGGCGCTGTTATCTTCGCGCCTATGGCGCCGAGCGAGGCAGTCCGCGATAAGCCCGGGCGCAAGCAGCCCACTCGACCCAAGGCGCAGTTAGCCCTCGGTCTGGGTGCTTTGGGCGTCGTTTTCGGTGACATCGGAACAAGCCCGCTGTACGCGTTCCAAGAGATCTTCCAAGGCGCCCATTCGCTTCCTGCCTTTGAGCCGCGGGTGTTCGGCGCGGCTTCCCTGGTGTTTTGGACGTTAACCCTGGTCGTGTCGGTCAAGTACGTCCTGGTCGTCATGCGCGCGGACAACGATGGGGAGGGCGGCATCATGGCGCTCGCCTCGTTGGCCGCACGTTCGATGATGAAGTCCTCTGGTCGGCCCATGCTGATCATGGGCCTGGGAATCCTGGGCGCCGCCTTGTTCTACGGCGACGGAATGATCACTCCGGCGGTATCGGTGCTGTCCGCGGTCGAGGGCCTTGAACTCGTCAACCCAGGGCTGAGCAGTTGGGTGATTCCCATCGCGATCGCCATCCTGGTGGCGCTGTTCGCCGTCCAGCGGCACGGCACCGGCAAGATGGGCGCGGCCTTCGGTCCAGTCATGCTCGTGTGGTTCTTCGCGATCGCCGTCTTTGGAATCGCTAGCATTGCCAAGACGCCAGCGATCATCGGGGCGATCAACCCGACTCACGCCATCAACTACTTCGCGTCCGAACCGAAGCTCGCATTCCTTTCCCTTGGTTCGGTTGTCCTATGTGTGACCGGCGCCGAGGCGTTGTACGCCGACATGGGCCAGTTCGGACGTGGACCGATCCGGCTGTCATGGTTTGCCATTGCTGTTCCGGCGCTCTACCTGAACTACTTCGGCCAGGCCGCCCTGGTGGTGCGCGACAAGGATGCCGCAGCCAACCCGTTCTACCTGTTGGTTCCCACTTCGCTGCAATTGCCGATGGTGATACTGGCGACCCTGGCGACCGTCATAGCTTCCCAAGCGGTCATCTCCGGGGCCTTCTCAATGACCAAGCAGGCGATCGGGCTGGACTATCTGCCGCGCATGCAAGTTCGGCACACCAGTAGTTCGGAGTACGGACAGGTCTACGTGCCGGCCGTTAACTGGATGCTGATGGTCGCCGTCGTCGCGTTGGTTCTGGGTTTCCGGAGTTCATCCAATCTGGCCTCGGCCTACGGAATCGCGGTTACTGGCACCTTCGTCATCACCACCTGCTTGATCACCGTCGTCGCGCTGAACCGCTGGAAGTTGTCGCCTTGGAAGGTGTGGCCGGTTTTCAGCCTATTCATCGTCATTGATCTGTCCTTCTTCGCGGCGAACCTGACTAAGTTCACCCACGGTGGCTGGTTCCCGCTGGTAGTTGCGATCGTCATTTTCACAAGCCTGGAGACTTGGCGGCGGGGGCGCGCACTGATGCAAGATCGACTCGCTCAGCTCAGCGAGCCACTAGCCGAGTTCGCCGCCCAACTTGAGCGCAGGGATCACGTCAACATGGTTCCCGGCGCGGCGGTCTACCTCACACACGGTGCGGGTACCGCTCCCTACGCGATGGCTCAACATGTCAAGTTGTTGGAAGTTGTAGCCGAGTACACGGTCATCCTGCATGTTGCGACCGCCAAGATTCCGCGGATGCCCAAGGACGAGCAGATCAGGATCGACAACTCGGTGCCGCCGTTCTGGCAGGTCGAGGTCACCCTCGGGTTCATGGACCGCCCAGATGTGCAGGACATCATGGAACGGGCGACCGCCGCGGGTGTCCCTGTCAATCCGCAGACGTGCACCTACGTCATGCACCTCATCGAGATAGAGCCGTCTCGCCATGCTCCGATGCGCCTAGAACGCCAGTACCTGTACGCATTCATGCAACGGGTCGCCGTCGATCCTGCCGCCTACATGAACTTTCCCCCAGACCGAGTGCTCGGCGTCGGCACCATGGTCAAGCTCTAGGGGCCGGCCGAGACCTCGCTTGCAGGTGTCGGGCCGGGGTCGGTGAAGGCGGCACGATTAACGTGCCGAAGGTTGCGAGAGCGTGGGCCCGCTCACACCGGGCTAGCTACGCGTTCACTGCCGAACGACAAGGTGATCGTCGCGACATCCTGGGACTTCGGCGATGTCTGATCGAAAAAAATGTCGCTCGTGTTGTCATCTCTGCGGATTTCAGTGAATCCGAGGCGGCCGCTTCTGGCGACAGCGAGTTGATTGCCACTGCGATCCAGTAGTCGCAGTTCGAACGACTCGGTGCTGCACTTGTCAGCTATATGTAGCAGCCTCACGGATCGCACCCGCTGGTCGGGGGAGCCAGGTTCGGCCGCAACTTGCATCTGTGCCGTGACGTTATCCGGATCGCAGGAATCGTGAAACATGAGACTGTCGGTCATGTATTGGTCGAGCCAAGATTGGATGGGCTTCGAGTTGTACATCGCACCGATGAGTAGCCCGACACACATGAGCACGACGGCTCCGGCAAGCCAATGAGTCTCGATGATCCCGCGTCGGATCCGGGCAACGCGTCCTTGGGTCGGAGTCCGGAACAGCAACCGGTCCTTGGCTGCTTCGGGGTCATAGATCCCCTCAAGAACGTGGGCGAGC
Source organism: Candidatus Nanopelagicales bacterium (assembly GCA_018003655.1). Taxonomy (NCBI): domain Bacteria; kingdom Bacillati; phylum Actinomycetota; class Actinomycetes; order Candidatus Nanopelagicales; species Candidatus Nanopelagicales bacterium. Next base: position 1,753 of record JAGNDY010000103.1, on the reverse strand, counting down.
GCAGTGCTGCGCTGTAGGGCAGCCCTGGTGGTCACCAGCGCGTTTGACCAGGTCCTCGACCGATCCGGAACAAGCACTTCGAGGTGAACTATCAGTTCACGCGTCGCGGTCGTCGCTGAGTCCGAAAGCTGCTGACGTAGTTCTCTGGCCACGAAGGTCGCCGTATCAAGTGGGAGCAGCGGATCGCTGTCTGTCAGCGGACCACCGCAATGGGCGACATCCACTGCGGCCGCGATGACCTTGTCTGAGGCAATCGACTTTTCAGAGAGCAGTGTTGCCGAACGCAGGCAAGCGGCGCAGTCGGCTTCGGCCGCGTCATACGCCGTAGTCATCGTCACAAATGACTGCTGATTGATCGGCAGAGATTTGATGGCGCGCTGGCTCGCTCGTGCGGCGGCCGCTCGCTGAGGACGGCTGCGGCGGTCAGGACGACCACCTGCCGCAGCGGCGGTCACTGCTGCTCTGTCCGTATCGACCATCGCATTGATGATGTTGACGCTGTTGCGGGTTGTCTTCCTTGCGATCGTCTCGACACCGTCACCTTCCTGGATGATCACTTCCAAAGCAGTCGACAGTTCCGTCAACCGCAACGCGAGAACTCTGCGTTGCTCCGCACCGGTCTCGCGGGAATCGGCAAGCGCCTGCCAACATTGGTAAGTGCTGCCATCGACTTGGACGGGGCGAGAACGGTCAAGTCGCGCGAGTTCGATCAGGGAACCGGAGACCGCGTCATTCAGTTGCGCCGCCGAGCGAGCGCTGGCTGAGGCGGCGGCCAGCGCAGCCAGGCGAACCGACCAAAGACTTTCCAGCGACGCAATCGCATTCTTGAGGAGCAACACTTGGTCAGCCAACTCGACATTGGCTGCTGACGAACCATCAAGTCGTGTGTTCGTGTTCATCGTTGCCACCCCTCCTCCCGGAGTGAACAGACCGAATCCGCCCATTTGCGATCGCGGAACCTCCTTCTTCCCGCAATAAAAGGCTAGTCCGGCGCGGTAGGCAAACATAGGGCCAGCCGGGGGCCTCAAGACGTTCACGAGCGCCCCGCCGACTCACGTTCTACCCGGTGGAGGTGACTATTCGACGGGAGCGGAGAACCACCGGCCCGCTTGGCGCAAACCTGGGAGAGTGCCTATCGGTCGATTCTCTTTCCGCCTGCGGTGTATCCACGTGGAATGTAGTCAGGTGGGTTCTCGGATCTGCGGGCGACGTCATTGAGGATTCGCATATCGATGGATACGTCGGTGAGCGGCAGTTCCTGGGCCAGCCACGCAATCGTGATCGTCAATGTGCTGAGTTCAAAGACGCGATAGGCGTGGCATGCGTAGCCAATCCCGGTACCCGCGAGCGAGTCGACGGAGCATTCGACAGTGAGATCCCTCGCCGGGCCGAGCGCCTCGCGTCCGATGGCCCTGACGTCTGGCGCAGGTGAAGCGCTGCTGGTGTTGCCGCGTCCCGCGCCGAGTGGGATTAATCCGAAGTCGAATCCGAGAATCGAGGCGAGGTACGCCTCGAAGCGCAAGACCGGGTCTCCGAGGCGATTTGTGAACGTCACGGGATCAATACCAGTGACCTGATGTGGCACGATCCATCGTCCACTTTCCCGCGTCACAGGTGCACCCTGGCAGTCACTCTCGCTAGCGGCATTGGGCCGCCATCATCGATTTGTCCGCAGCAGTGACTGCCAGCTTGTACTTGTTCGCAACCTGGGCAAAACGAAGCGAGTAGGCACAGCGCATCGCCTTGTGGGGGA
>JAGNDY010000102.1 GCA_018003655.1 Candidatus Nanopelagicales bacterium | reverse complement strand
GTGTGGTGCGGACATGAAGAATGACAGTGCCAACCAGTCGCGCAAGCGAATGCTACTGGCGCTGGGTGCGGTCATTCCGCTGGTCGTTGTCGCCGGGTGCTCGAGTGCAACTACCGAAGAAGCGGTAGCGGACCGAGGGACTATCGAGAACTCGGGCGCGGGCAGCGGGGCGAACGAAGGATCGACCGAGCCAGGGAGCATCACCCTCAGCAACGCGACCCGAAAGGCCGGCATCCGAGACGTTCGGATTCTCATTTACCAGCGCGACGTCACCGGACAGACCGAGACCGCGACCGCATGGCGCATCGACTCTGTCCTCATGTCGGACAGGAAGGTCGTCGAGATTGCCCCCGATCTGACGATCAGAAACGTGGATTCCTACGGGAATTCAACCGAACCAGTACCGGCCGCGATGGGCACCAAATGGAGCGTTCAATTGGATCGCAGCGGGGTCGTTCTGGTGCCCGCTGGGCAGGCGGCGGCTGACTCGATTCACGTCCAGAACAACCTGCTTCGACAAACAACCACCGTTGATCTTCTTCGGGGTGGAAAGGTACTGGCAAGTAGCAGTTTGCCTCCGAAGCCTGCCGGTCCCTACCTCACGATTGCCGATCAGCCGAACTAGTTCACGTCGCAGGTTCCACCAGCTGTGTAGGCCGCCAAGGCACGGCTTCGGTTCGGCCGGATCTACGTCCATGGCTGGGGAGCCGGTGAAGAGCGGTGGCCCCTTCCACCGGTTGGCTACCGGCGTTTGCCGACAAACGGGATGGTGTTGGTGTAGGGCAAGTAGGCGTCAGCGCCCGGCGCGGTGTAGGTGACCCAGATTTTGGCTTTCTTGCATTGCCCAGTGACTTTCAGCGCGACTTTGCGCTTCCGGCCTTTGATCGCTCTGTAGCAGCGGATGTCCCCGCGGGTGGCCAGGCCTTTGATTCTGACCTTGGTCACTTTGGCCTTCATTCTTTGACCTTGCACGGTGCGTGCGTTCTTCTTGTTCACGACCGTCGTACCGGGGGTTTTCAGCTTCTTGCTGATCGGGGCCTGCGACTGCGGGCTCACGGATTTCAACCGGGCAATTCGGATGCTCGTCATACCATTAACTGATGTGAAGTCGCCACCAACCAGGATCTTCCCATCAGCCTGGACCGCCACCGACCGCACATTGCCGTCTGGGCCGGTGCCGATATTGGTGCTGAAAGCAGTGTCAGGAGTCCCACCGGCACTGACAGCGTGAGCCGGAGACACTCCCCCCACGAATACCCCACACGCCACCGCCGCGGCGACAACAACCGCCGCCAACAGGCGCGCACGCGCGACCGACCCACGCGCGTGGAACCGGACTCCAACCCCGCCTGCGCTGGGCACATCCGAATGGGCCGGGTCCGGCGTCGGAACGGAAGCGCTCAAGGGAACCTCTCTCAGGAAAGACAGATCGCCCGAAGACGACCGCACACACATTGCGGCGGGTTATGGAATTACACCCGCCCGGTGGTACTCGCGTTTCGGTCCCCCTGGGGGTGAGTCCGCAGCATGCCGCTATGAGCACGTCGAATGACCGCCGACTGAGAGTTCTCGTACAGGCGGTCTTCCACCAGAACACGACCAGAACGCCGGCGATCTCGGCCCGGTTCGATCAATTGCGGGAATGTTCGCGCTTTATGGCGGCAATGCCTGGGGTGCCCATGGCGTACGAGTTGATCCCCTTGTTGACAGCGCTGTGACGTCTTCACTCGCCAGTGGCTACCGCTTGTCAATGAACCGGATGGAGCTGGACTATGGCTGGTGGGTGGTCGTCGCAGGTCTGCTCCTACATCTGTATTCCGCCTCCGTAGCTGCCGCCAACCATCCCGACTGAGGGTTCGGTGTTGTCGATGAACACCGATACTGAGTCAGTCGAGTCTTGCGGCCGCGGGAGTGCGTTGTCAGCGAACGACTGAAAGCTCGACGAGGTCTGGGTGGGATCGACCAGCCGAACCCGGTACGTCATTTGGGCCTTCTTGGGGAGGTATTTCGGATCGGACAACTGCACGACCACGGCACGGCTACTGCGGTCAACTTGGTCGACCAGGGCCGCGTTGGGGGAACTTCTTCCGAACCATTGGGGCCACGACTCTGCGACCTGCGCAGTCGGAATCTGACGGGCTTGGCGACTTGGTCGATCCGAGAACGCGATCGTTCCTGGCGATACTCCGGCGAGTGTGGCCAGATAGGTGCCATCACCGTTCTTGGTGAAAGTGACGCCACCATTCGCTGTCTCAACAAGCATCCATCCGCCGGTTTGGCTGTTACTCGGCGAGGCCTCGCTTGTCGGGGACGCGGAGTCAGATGTGGCACAACCCGTTAATGCGGCTAGCCCCACGGTTGCGGTTGCGGCGAGGAAGCCGACGCCTTTCATGGTCACAGTATGCTCACCAGCCCGGTCCAACTGTGGACGGTCGGGTTGAACGGTGAGGTTTAGACCGCTCTTTCATGGGTATCTTTTAATACAAGACACCGTATCTTATGGACGAATCATAAATCATCGCTTCGCACGTATCGCAGCCTCGACTCTCGCAACCGGGTCGCTACTGCTCGGTGGGGCGGTCGGGGCGACGGCGGCCCAAGCAGCCACCGTTAACCCGCAGATCACCGATGCGGTCACGGCTACCGCAGCGACATCCTCAGGACACGATTGGAACGATGTTCCCGACCCAACGATGCGAGACCTACACGCCAACGCCGCCACTGCCGCTGCCGACGGCTTAGGGGGCCGCGCGCCTGGTGGGGCGACTTGCGAAACCTTCCAGGCCCACAACTTGAGTGCCCGCTCAGCGGTCGACATCATCACTTGCTGACAATCTCACCACTCACCTGCTGGGCGGATCCACGAAGGCCCTGCCGCGGTGCAGGCAGCGCTTCCAGCCGCCCACGAGGTATCGCCACGCGATAGATGCCACCTCTGGATGAGGTAGCTGAGTCTCCCGATGACTTCCCCATGATTAGTCCCCTCCCTGGGCCTCTGGAACACGTTGATAATCGCGTTTGCCCAGGTCCGGCTTCGCTCACAAGAAGCTCAGAACGAATTTCTGCGATCTGAGAACGATTTCAGGCAGCAGCGACACCCATGAACAAGACGACTCGACGCGGTGCTGCCCGGCCAATCAAGCTGGCCACGGCTGGCTTGGCCGGTGTGGGCGTGCACGAAGGTGCCGTGGGATTGATTGTTCGGCGAAACAGAACATGACGATCCGGACAAGGAACGCTTCGACAAGGTGCCAGAGCAACTAGATGCAGTCCACGAACAACTTGACGTCCGATGCACAGCATTCGGTGTTGGCCGCGCAGGGTCTGTCCTGATGGACAAGGGGCTACCTCTCACACCTTCAAGCTGCACAACTCCGCAGACGTCACCGGCTCGTCGGCCGTGTTCTCAACGACCCCGGCGTTTCTTCAGACCTTGGCAAAGCCGGGTGAAAAAGGGTGGGTCAGTGATTGCGCGTGCATGCCTGCAGTCACCAAAGCGGAAGACGCTGCCCAGGCAGGTTCCGTCCTCCCCACCGTGTGAAGGACGACTACATGCACAGGATTGAGATAGCAGCTACTGACTGCTCAAGCAAAGGGGGTTCCCGGTCTGTTACAGGCGTGCCCGGTGCGGCGACTATTGCTCCTTAACGCTCGCTTCCGGCCTTCCTCAGACCGCCGTCCGGCCCATGGTGCAACGGTTACGCGGACGCGGGAATTGGTGTCTGCTCGGCGACCCTCTTCTCTCCGGCGCGGTAAATCACGAGCACGATGATCGCAATTACGGGTTGAAGAATGTCCGTGGGGATCGCGTAGACATTTGAAGGCGCAGTGTTGTCGTGCGCGACGTACTCCATGATGTGACCAATGCCGTCACCGCCGTACTGGATCGTCAGCACCACGACTGCGGCTGTCATCCAGGTGCCACGGAAGCGCGGCCAAGCACAGCCAATGAGCAGGACGGCCAGCGCTATGTCGCCCCAGCCCACTTCCCATTGGAACATCGACTGGACGTATCCGATCTGCACAGCAAGCTCGTCGGACAAGCCGCTTAGGTGCCCGATTCCGCCGAGGAGCCCAAATACCCCGGTTACGACCAGCAGCCACAGCAGCAAGAGTTCAACAACGCGATGTCGTGTTCGCTTGGCTGGCACGCCGTCCACGAATACATGGATCAGCCAACCGATGATCGTGACAATCCACGAACTGGCAAAAAAGACCATCGCTCCTCCTTCGAAGGACTGGGTCGGCCGCCGGTCTGGTTGACGGTTGGACTGGGCAGTTGATCACGCCGCGTTCGCGGATTTGTTTAGTGTCTCGAACTTGATGGGTGTTTGCTTGCCGAGTGCTCGCTGGCGACGGCGCGGACGGTATTTCGCTTCGATCCAGTAGCTGATCTCGGTTCGCAGCTGCGAGCGAGTCTGCCAGCGTTGCCGGTTCAGGACGTCTTCTTGCAGCAACGAGAAGAACGATTTCATTGCAGCGTTGCCGCGTGCAGTTCGAGAAGAAGTCCTTGATCGCGCATTGATGCAACTTGCCCTCGCCAGTGGCGCTCGATGTCGACCAGCCATAACCGGTTTGGCGCGAATCGGTGAACATGCGTTGCACCAGGTCGTCGTGAATCGCCGGTTCAACAAGGCGACCTTTGCGGCCCTTCCTGCTAGTAATACTGACAATTCCGGCCAGTTGACGCAGGCGCGCGACCCGGTTCTCTCCGGCGCTGATCCCCGGCCCGACCATCTCGTCGGCGATGAACCGGCACCCCAACGGGGGGTCGTCATCGTGGACTCCGAACGCCACATTGATCAGATGGGCGTCGCCCGAACCGGCTGACTGACCGGAGCGACGCGCCATTTGAAATACGCCTGCGGGAGAAACCCCGAACCCGGCAGCTACGCGTCAACGGGATCCCTTCGGCCGCCAGCTCGGTCACCAGCGGGTAGGTCATCCTGCGGAAACACCACGAGCGAAGAACGCTGCCGCCATTCGAAGAATCTCGATCCCGTGCTCCAAGACCCATTTTCGTTAGCGGATCTCCCGAAGCTCCGCAGCCTCGCTACTGGTCAGACCGGGACGGATTCCGTCGTACACAACGAAACTCCTTCGGATACGACTTCGGCACAACGACTCCTCCCTGCAAGGACTCAATCCTCACAGATCAGTAGTCGATCGAACTGGGGGCAGACTCCGTTCGTATCCCCGGGCCTCTGGGGCTTCCACTCTCAAGTAGACACCGGCGGAAACACTCCGGTGTAGTTCGCGAGGGGCCGTGGTTTCGGCATGTCTTGGGTATCGGCGGGAATGTCGTTCAGCGGCCTGGGCACGCGCCGCGACTCGTCCTGGATGAACCGGAATCGTTCTCATCACTCTGCCAACCGTCGTGAGGCACTCACCGGCGAGACAGGGAAAGTCACCCTGCAGGGAGTCATCCACCTGAACGTCTTCGCGGCGTCCATCTTCCTGGCGTTCAGCCCTTAGCTGTGGGTCTTGGCGGCTAGGACCCGAGCCCTAGCGCCCGGGCCTCCTGCACGTAGCCGTGGAATGTCTGCTGGTAGTCACGTACAAACTCCCTCAGCGCATCAGGGCTCGGGTCGGTCCCGATGTGACTGGATATCCGGAACGGTTCGTGGACCACCGCTACCAACGTCGTAGACGTCAGCTTCTTGTCAAAGTTTGCTACCGCGATGGGCACAATGAGCGGTTCGGGGTCAGCGGCGGCCGCGAGGCGGAAGGCGCCGCTGCGGAACGGCAGCGGAGAGTTCTCGGTGTCGGTGCTGTTGCCTTCGGGGCAGATCACTATGTTCGTGCCCCCGCGAAGTTGCGCTGATGCAGTCACGAGGAACTTCTCGCTGGCACTTGTCCGCCCAGTGCTGAGCGGGGCGACCTCGGGATCAACACTGCCGCTGGCGACGTATATGTAACCCA
>JAGNDY010000101.1 GCA_018003655.1 Candidatus Nanopelagicales bacterium | reverse complement strand
AGGGGCCAAGCGAGCAGTTGAAAGATCACAGTGAAGAGCACGACCCTGCGAAGCAGAGAAGTACCGGAGATGAGCCCGATAGTTGCCCGTAGACCCATCTCTGAGTCGTGATCGATCGGCTTCTTGGTATCCACAGCCGGGAGGCGCATGAAGACGAAAATCATCGGCAAGTACGTCGACGAGTTGATGAGAAAGACCGCTGGAGCTCCGAGGGTGTTCATCAGTAGCCCCCCGCTGATCAGCCCAATAATGGTGGCTCCCGCAACCCAGGTCGCCAGGGAGGCATCCAACTTGTCGAGTTGACCGGGTGGAGCGACTGAACGCAAGATCAAGTTGTAGGACGGCGTGAAGAGCGCGATCAAGACTCCGACGAACAGCGCCCCGATCAGCAGGAGCCAGACTGAGATGTACCCAAGCTGAATCAGTAGGGCGAGCAGGACAAAAACGCCCACCTTGATCCAGAGCAGATTCGCGCAGAGGACCCGGACATCGAAACGCTGGGTGATCTCTGCGCTTGTTTTCATGAGCACCAGGGATGGCAGTGCTCCGGCGGAGAGCACCAAGATTGAGATAAGCAGAGATCCCGATATCTGGTACGACAGCCACGCCAGCGCGAACATCGCGAGCGCACTTCCGTAAGCGCTGATTGCCACACTGGCCTTGACGTATCGAACGGGTGAGTGCTTCATGCTGCCGCTTCCACCAATGGTTCCAACGCTTGAACAATTTTGATAGATAGGACCATAGTCCTATGTGCCTTGCTCCGGCCCCCGAAGTTGAGGCGATCACTCTTACGAAAGACGTGACTGGAGCTCGCCATGGCCGACCTGACCCCGATCCCACCCATCGAAGGCTTCTCAATCATGGAGGGCCGGCGGGCGGCCAAGACGGACCTTTACCAATACGGCTTGAAGCTAGGGCGCGAGAACACCCCGATCAGTAGCTACGATGCGACCAATCTGATTGTCACGACCGCCGCCTTGACAGCCGAAGTGTGCGACGAGAGTCGGTTTGAGAAGGCCGGCGCGGCCGCGTTCGGTTCGGCCGGCGACAGTACGAAGGGGAACCAGACCGCAACTCTGCGGGGTTTTCTCGGGACGGGCCTCATCAGCGCCTACAACGACGAGCCGGCTTGGGGACGAGGCCATCGGATTCTGTCCAACGCGTTCTCACCAACGTCGCTCAATGAACTCTACGACGCGAGTATCGATGGGTGCGCGCAGTTGGCGATGCGACTTGAAAGCACGGACAAGGGCAAGGACATCCAGGTCGCCAAGATGGCCGGCACCCTGTTCTTTGAGATCATGAGCCAGTACGCCCTCTCGCAGAACCTCGGCGCGTTCTACTCCGACGATTCACCCATCTTCGTCACCACCGCCACGCGCGTGGTTCACCAACTTGTTCTGCGTCGACTTCTGCCATCGGAGGTCATGAAGTTCGACGTCCACGCCAACCGTCAGATCAGCAAAGACATCGCTGCGATGCACGATTTCGCCGACCAACTGATTGCCGCCCGACGAGCTTTGGGTGTTGGCAACGAGAGCACTGATCTGCTGGGACACATGCTGCGAACGCCTGATCCGCAGACCGGCGATTTCATGTCAGATCTTGAGATCCGCTACGAGCTCTTGACGCTGCTGGGCGCAGGCCAAGAGGGACCTCACAACATTCTGACGACCGCGCTGCACGTGGTCGCATCGAAACCTGACCTGTTCGCGCGAATCCGCGCTCAGATCGATGAGGTGTTGGGCGCCGACTCAAACCGACTGCCGACCGTGGAGGAGGTCGGCAAACTCACGCTGATTGACGGACTCGTGAAGGAGACGATGCGCGTGTATCCATCTGCGCTGGCCTTCACGAGGAGTGCGCGCGAGACAACCGTCATTGGGGGACAGTATGAGGTCACTCCTGACATGACCGTCGTCGTCTTCCTGCCGAGCGTTCATCGCGACCCAACCGTGTGGGATCGACCGGATGAGTTCGATGTGGATCGGTGGAGTCCTGAGATGGAGGCGTCCCTGCCGCCAGGTTCCTACAAGCCATTCAGCACCGGTGCGCGGGCGTGCATCGGGCGTCTGTTGGCAATGACCGAACTGCAGACCGCGCTGGCGACCTTGATTCAACGCTTCGATCTGAGCGCGCCGAGTGAACCGCTGGAGTTCGGCGTGTCACTGACTCTCAAACCCAAGCCCTACACGCTGCGGTTCACGCCGCGTCCGGGTCGCGCGCCGATGGATGCGACATTCAGGCCGGAAGCGACCCGGAATCCCGAACCCGCCGAGAGTGACCTGTCGTCCACTGACTCTCACACCGCAGTCGGGCCGGACACCGCAGTCGGGACGGACACTGCAGCCGGGACGGATACCTCGGCCGATGGAACAGCGACCAGTTCCAGTGCCAGCGCCGATCAGTCGGGCACACAGACATTGGTTGTGTGGCATGCCTCGGATGGCGGTACGGCGTTGTCGCTTGCACGCCGGATAGCCTCCGGCGCCCGCGACCATGGCTTCGAAGCACGATTGGGCGTGCTCAATGATGCGGTCGGCAATCTCGATCGGGATCATCTCAACGTCATCATTGCCGCGTCGTACAACGGGCAGCCAGCCACCACGGGCGGTGAATTCGTGACGTGGCTGAAGAGTGTCCCGACCGACTCCCTGCGGGGGACCGACTTCGCAGTTTTCGGCTGTGGCGACCGTCATTGGACTGACACCTACCAGGCCGTGCCGACCCTGTTGGACGCGGAACTGGCGGCAGCCGGTGCGAACCGAGTTGTGGACCGCGGCTCGGCGGATTCGTCTGGCGACTTCGACTCCGCGTTCAACGATTGGACCGCCGGTTTGTGGGCACTGATCGCTCCAGCTGGCGGGGAACACACCGATGCAGGTGCCACTCTGGTTGCCGGCCCGAATCCCGACCAGCTCGCCAGCGATCTTGACCTCAGCCTGGCGACCCTGGTGAGTAGCGCTGAGTTGCAGCGACACTGGGGTTCGGATCATTCCGAGTACTCGACCATGCATCTTGAGGTTGATCTCCCTGCGGACGTCGAGTATCAAGCGGGGGACCACATGTTGGTACTGGCAGCGAATCGTGAGGGTTCAGTACGTGCCGCTGCCAAGCTGTTCGGGATTGAGCCCGGGGCTCTGCTGCGCCTGCACTACCCCGCGGATCAGGACAAGCGGGAACCCGAATTGGTGAGTGCTGCGGAGTTGCTTCGCACCCGATTTCAGCTGAACGAGCCTGCCCGACGCGCGGGGGTCGAACTACTCGCCCAGTACGTCGATAGCGACGGTCACCGTGACGAACTCATGGCATTGATCAAGGACGACGATTCGTATCAGACTCGGGTCCTCGACAAGCACCTGTCGTTGATCGACCTGGCCACGCAGTTTCCACCGAGCGAGCCACTTCCGGTCGCCCACTTGGAACAGGCGTTCAGTGCTATCAAACCGCGAACCTACTCGATCTCCAGCGCCCCGACTCCAGGTTCGCGGCGAGCCAGTTTGACGGTGGGGGTGCTTGAGCGCCCGGCATTGGCTGGCTCAGGAACGTTCCACGGCATCTGCTCGACCTACCTGGCTGAGATGCCCGCCGATGCGCAGTTCTTCATGAAGATCAAGCGACCGGGGCCCGGGTTCGCTCTGCCGGAAGATGACGCCAAGGCGGTCGTCATGATCTGCGCCGGAACGGGAATCGCGCCGTTTCGAGGGTTCCTGCAACATCTGGGCGCTGCTCACGACGCCGGCGCCACCACGCCACCAGTGGTGCTCCTTCGCGGGTGTCGGCGAAGCGACCACGACACCATCTACGGGGACGAAATTGACCGTTGGGTCGAGCAGGGCTGGCTGCGGTACTTCCCAGCTTTCTCCCACGAACCCGGTCGCGACGCGCAGCATGTCGAGGACGTCATGGTGGAGCAAGCAGACGTGCTCAATCCACTGCTCGACGCCGACGCCAAAGTCTTGGTGTGTGGCGATGCCGACCAGTTCTATCGCGACATTGAACAGACGATGATCAAGCTGCGGACAGCTGGCTCGGCACCCACGAATTCGGCAACTGACGACTGGCTTCAGCAGGCGAAGGCCGATGGCCGGTACGTCGTCGACATCTGGGCGCAGCAAAACGACCCTGCACCCGTTGGCTAGGGGTAGTCAGTCTCGAGGAACCTGCCAGAGGTCGCTCACTCGCGTGGAAGGTGACGACCGGAACTCGAAGAACTAGTCTGCTTGCGTGAATCAACCCCGTGACGACGCGGTCGTCCAGATTGCGAGCTTGTTTGATGGCCTCGCAACGTCGTACGACGAGGTGGGAGTTGACTTCTTCGGCCCCATCGCCGACGAACTGGTTGGGAGGTTGGCGCCGACCCGCGGCGAGTCCCTCCTCGACATCGGCTGCGGCAAGGGCCGGGTTCTTATCAGTGCCGCTGAACGCGCAGGTCCGAATGCGCGCCTGATGGGCATCGACGTCTCACCGGGAATGCTGGCCGAGGCGCGCACGACCCTGGACAAGGCCGGACTGACGCAGGTGGAACTCCTGGAAATGGATGCGCAGAATCCGCAACTCGCCGCTGCGCCCTTCGACGCGGTCGCTTCTTCGCTTGTCTTGTTCTTTCTTCCTGACCCCGTGAGGGCGCTGCGCGCGTGGCGCAGGTTGCTCAGGCCTGACGGGCGAGTGGGTATCACGACCTTTGGCGACCGCGACCCGCGCTGGGAAGACGTCGACTCCGTGTTCACCCCGTATTTGCCTGCCAAGATGCTCGATGCCCGCACGAGCGGAGCCACTGGGCCGTTTGGATCGGACGCGGGCGTCGAGGATCTGTTCCGGCAAGCTGGCTTCACGGATGTCCAGACGTGGCATGCCGAAGTCGGCGTGGTGTTCGCGGATGCCGATCATTGGCGCACGTGGACCATGTCGGTCGGCCAGCGAGCAATGTGGCAGGCGGTCCCAGCCGAGAAGGTGGCGGAGGTACAAAAACTGGCAGCGCAGCGGCTCAGCCACTGCATCGGCGATGACGGTCGGATTCACCTCACCCAGACCATTCGCACAACGGTCGCGTTCCTGGCAGACCCCGCAAGGTCGTGGGCGCTGCGTTGACCCGCATCCCACTCATAACCCGCGCAGCCAGCGCTGCTGATGCCTTTTGCGTCGGGTGCTTGAGTACATCCAATTCGGATTAGTTGCTGGTCGCGCCTACTCCAGGATGTTGATTTTGCAGTCCGCCTTGATAGTCGGGGCGAGCTTGACGGTCTCCTTAGCCGCTTCCCCAGCTTGCTGGGCCGTGACTGAAGTTGGGTCGGTATTCATGGTTCCCAGGACCGTGAGTAATTTGGCAATCTCGGGCTTTCCGTCAGCAGTTGCAGCATCCGCGGCGGATCCCAACAGCTTGCCGAACTTGGCCAAATCGGCAAGCTGCGCAGCACTGAGTGCCACTCCCGAGGGCGGCTTGACTTTGTACGCTGCGGCCAAGGGCGCGCAATAGGTTGCCGCCGAGACCGACGAAGACGATGACGGCGAACTAATCGCGGTACTGGCTGGTGGTGTGTCCGGCGTCTGACTGCTGGTGGTCGCACCCCCGCACGCCGAAAGACCTACTAGTAGGAGTGGGATGGCGCAGGGTGCAATGCATGCGCGCGCACTAGCTGAGGTCATACGACAACCATCCCACCGCCCACAAGCTCTACGGAAGGCTTACACCTGATTGCTTTGGGCTATCCGGTAGTAATCACGCAAAGATCAGGAACTTCGAGCGTGCAACACCGCGATCGCAGCTCGCGTGAACGAGGGAACTCCACAGTGCCCAGCAACGCGGGGGAACCTCCACAAGCATGGATCGAGAGTGTCAAGCATCAACCGAAACCGGCGACAAGCATCAACCGGAAACGTGTAAAGACTCAGCCGAAGCCACAATGTCAAGCATCAACCGAACCTTTACACACAAGAGGGCCGACGAGGGGACTTGAACCCCTAACCGCCCGATTACAAGT
>JAGNDY010000100.1 GCA_018003655.1 Candidatus Nanopelagicales bacterium | reverse complement strand
CGCCAGCAGCGACGGCGGTGAATCCAGCCGCGACTGCTCCGAGCACAGACGCGGTGGCAACACCCCAACTCGCCACCTTCACTGCCCGCCAGTCGACGTGCTCGTCTAGGCGATCCTCCGCGCGGATGACCGCCTCATTGAGATGGGACTCAAGTGCCTGGGCGAACTGATGGCTGCTCATGGGCCGAGCCTACGGCGCGTGCGGGTCGAACTGTCAGTCCTACGGCCTACCTTTGACGCATGCGGCTCCTTCATACCAGCGACTGGCACCTTGGACGATCCCTGCATGGTGTCGACTTGGTCGACGCGCAACGCGTCTTCATCGATCAAATAGTCGCCTTGGCCGAATCCGAGTCCGTCGATGCGGTCCTGGTCGCCGGAGACGTCTTCGACCGGGCGGTCCCGCCGGTTGAGACGGTCGCGCTCTTCAGCGACGCACTCGCTCGCCTGGTCCAACACTGCGAGGTCGTCGTACTCGCCGGTAACCATGACTCCGCGACCCGCCTCGGATTTGGTGCCCAGATTCACCGCCGGGAGATTCATTTCGCGACCGACATCGCCCGCGTGGGTGAAGCAATCGAGCTGCGCGTCGGCGACGAGTCGGTCCTCATCTACCCCATTCCCTACCTGGACCCAGACGGGGCTCGTTCGATCCTCAGTGCATCACCCGAACCGCTACAGCGCAGCCATGAGGCGGTCATGGCAGCGGCGATGGCTCGAATCAATGCCGACCGGGCCAGCAGAGCGCAGGCACGAGGATCCCAGCCGTCAGTGGTAACCGCCCACGCCTTTGTCGTCGGCGGCCGCGCGTCCGACAGCGAGCGCGACATCACCGTTGGGACCGTTGACTCGGTTCCGGTTGAACTCTTCGACGGCATCGATTACGTCGCTCTCGGACATCTGCACGGCCCCCAGTCGATCGGCGCAGCCGGCAACTCCCCCCGCCGCGTGGTTGAGTACTCCGGTTCTCCATTGCGTTACTCGTTCTCTGAACGGGACCAGGTCAAGAGCGTCACCATCGTGGACATCGAAACCAGCGGTGAAGTGACCACGCAGCGCCTGCCCCTCGCACAGCCACGTGGAATGGCGCGACTCGAAGGAACCCTCGCTGAGGTCTTGTCCAATCCTGTGCTCGCGGAATTGAAAGATCAGTGGCTGCAGGTTTTCGTCACTGACCCTTCCCGTCCCGAGCGGTTACACGAGCACATCCGCGAGGTTCTCCCATTCGCAATCTCCATCGAGCACCGACCGCAGCTCACAAACGTGACCGCCGCGGCCGTTCAGCAGGTGATGACCGCAACGGATCCAACGACTGTTTGTACCGAGTTTTTCGCTCGCGTGACCGGGAGCCCTCCATCGGAGGCAGAGATCGTTGTGCTGTCGAATGCGTACGTAACGGCTAGAGAGTCGAGCCAGGTCTGATGTATCTGCACACCCTCAGAATGTCGGCGGTCGGACCGTTTGCAGGTGATGAAGAGATCGACTTCGCCGAGTTGGCCGCTGCGAATCTCTTCTTGCTGGAGGGGCCCACCGGCGTTGGCAAATCAACCATCATCGACGCGATCGTCTACGCCCTTTACGGCTCGGTCGCGGGCTCCGGCGCGTCCGTCGAGCGGATGCGTTCGGAACTGGCGAGTCCGAATACGCCGACATCGGTGGAACTGACATTCGAGACGCAAGCGGGAACGTTCCGGGTAGTGCGTACCCCGGCCTATAACCGAAGCAAACTGCGAGGTGACGGACTCGTGGCCCAGGCAGCCACCGTGAAGCTCTTCCGACTCGGTTCGCCAGATTCCACGGATGGCCAGCTCATCAGCAATCGGCATGAGGAAGCCAATCAAGAGATCGTTCATGCCATTGGTCTAACCAAGACCCAGTTCACTCAGACCATTGTGCTGCCCCAGGGCGAATTCGCCGAGTTCCTCAAAGCGAAACCAGAAGAACGCAGGGGGGTGCTCCAGCGGATCTTCGGTACCCAACTCTATGAGGACATCAGCAGAGAGTTGGTGGTGCAACGGCAGAGCGCACAGCGCCAACGTGACGATGCTCAACGGGCGATCGAGGACGAACTTCATGTCTTCACCGAAGTTGCAGGCTGCACGGATGAAGAGTCCGATCAACTGACCAGGGCAGTCGGCAACGCGGATATTGAAGGACGGGCCGCACAAGTCCACGAACGCGTCAGCCAAGCACACCAGCAGTTCGCCGATTCGCTTGCGGACGCACAACAGATCCACTCGCAGGCCAGCATCGCCCTGAAAACAGCCGAACGGCAGGAACTCCTGTTCACTCGGCGTGACGAACTGCTGCGCGAACGCACCGAGCTCCTCGACCAGGAGCCAGCTATGGCCGATCTGACCTCGCGGTGCTCGGGATTGCGAGACGCCGGCACGTGCAGCGACGTGTTGGACAAGCTGCAGGACGCACGATCCTTGCTCTCGACCAACCGCGCCGAACTGGAGCA
Organism: Candidatus Nanopelagicales bacterium; assembly: GCA_018003655.1. Taxonomy (NCBI): domain Bacteria; kingdom Bacillati; phylum Actinomycetota; class Actinomycetes; order Candidatus Nanopelagicales; species Candidatus Nanopelagicales bacterium. The sequence goes on along the minus strand of JAGNDY010000100.1, from coordinate 3,563 downwards.
ACAGGCCCAGGGGCTTAAGTCAGATCCACTGACGTCGGCAGCGATCGATGAGCCGAACGCAGCGGCACAGGAGTTGCGCAGAGTCGCAGCCCAGTTGGAAGCAGCTGTAACGCTAGAAGGGAAGCTGCCCGACTTTCGGCATCTAATTGAGGAGCTAGCGGGACAAAAGGCTGCCCACAAACAGTCGTTGAAGGTACTTGCAGCCGCGTTGGTGGAGATTCCTCGCGAAGCTGCCCAACTCAATCAACGCCTCACCGAGCAACACACGGCTTCGGCGCGCCTGCCAGATCTGAAGCGTAAAGTCGCCGACCTGCGTGATCGAGTTGACGCCTCCGAGGCGGCAGCGGCAGCGCAAACAGCGCTCGACAAACTCACAGATAGCCTGAGTGCGAGCCGCGCTGCGCTAGCTACCGCAGCGGCGGAGGTCACATCCCTGACAAACCGTTGGATTGACGGAATGGCTGGGCAACTCGCCGGTGAGCTCGAACCGGACGTTCCGTGCGTGGTGTGCGGCAGCAAGGAACATCCCCAACCAGCGGTGCCTTCCTCAACGGCTGTATCGCAGCAAGACGTGGAGGAAGGCACCGCCCTCCACTCGGCAGCAGTTGAGAAACATGCCGACCTTGAAGGCCGTTACAACGAGGCCAAATTGGAACACAAACACTTGACCACAAAGGCGGCTGGCGCCGAACCGTCGGTTGCTCGAGCTCACTACCAAGAAGCTGTCGACGAGCTCACCGCACTCGAGGAGGCAGCAAGCTCGGTAGCAACGACGGAAGCGGAGTTGGGCCGCCTGGCGGAGTCGGAGCGATCTTCCACCAAGCAGCAGGATCAGCTGCTCGTCAGTCTCAGCGCCGTGAGCGAGCGACTCGACGCAGCCAAACAGCAACTGGGCCGCGACGAGGACTTGGTCACGACTAGCCGCGCGCAGTGGCCGTCGGTTTCCGACCGAGTCAGGGATCTGACCAGTTCCGCCAAAGCCGTCGACCAACTCTCATCCACGACTGCCCAGGTTCGCGCTTGCGAGCAGCGGCTCACGGAGCGCGCAAAGGACTTCTCCGAGGCACTGGAGCGAAGTGGGCTCAAGAGCGAACAGGAAGTCGAGGCACTACTTCCGGCCGTTGCTGAACTGCCCGAGTTGGAGGAACGAATAGACGAGTACGGCGTTCGCGTCGCGACCAACGCGCGACGGTTGGCCGAGCCCGATCTGGCCGCACTCGATGACACCGAGCGCCCGCAAACTTCGCGACTGGGCGAGGATCTGACACGGGCTGACGCTGTCGTCAAGCAAGCGACGGAGGCGGCAGCAAATGCACGCAAGCGACTAACGGACACGGAGGTCCATCGCAGCGAGCTCCTCGCCAGACATCGGTTGCTGACCGAGACGCTCGAATCGACTGGACCGATCCTTCGCGTGGCTGATGTGGCGAATGCGAATTCCAGCGACAACCTCCAACGGATCACCTTGGCTGCATTCGTCCTCATCGATCGATTTCAGCGGGTAGTCAATGCGGCCAACGCCCACCTGAAGCACATTTCCGATGGCCAGTATCAGCTTGAGCGTTCCGAGCAACCCGAATCCAACGGGCGCAAGTCCGGCCTGGGCCTCAACATGCGCGACGAGCACACAGGTCACCTGCGCTCCCCGCGAGACCTGTCCGGTGGCGAGACCTTCTACACGTCCCTGGCGCTGGCGCTGGGGCTCGCGGACATCGTGACGAGCGAGACCGGCGGCGTAGAACTGGGCACACTCTTCATCGACGAGGGATTCGGCACCCTCGACCCGGAACGACTCGAGGCGGTCCTGTCTGAGATCGCCAAGCAGCAGAACAGCGGTCGCGTTGTCGGTGTCGTCAGCCACGTGGAGGATCTCAAGATCCGCATTCAACACCGAGTCGCAGTTCGCCGAACTGCGAGCGGCGCGAGCACGCTGGAGGTCGTCGGTTAATAGGAATCAGGGCGTGCATGTGTATAGCCTCCAAAGATGAAGCGACCACAACTCACGCCGGCGCGCACATCTCGATCGCTCGCAATCGGATCGATGGCTCTCGGGCTAACCGCAGCGGGCCTCGTCGCTACGACACCGGCGCAAGCGCGGCCCGATGCCACGAGCTGGAGTAACCAAGGGATTCGATCAGGGATCAAAGGGGTCGACGTTTCCCGGTGGCAGCATGGGAATACTCACGAACTCAACTTCTCCAAGCTCCGCACCGCAGGGGTTCAGTTCGCGATCATCCAAGCGTCAAATGGCTATCCACGTTCTGATGCGATCGCGGCGCAATGGTGGGCCATTGACCGCCCAGCGGCCAAGCGAGCAGGAGTCGTTGTGGGCTCATATCACTTCGCTTACCCCACGTCCAAGGTGCCCAACATCGTGGCTGATGCACGTGGGGAGGCTCGCCTGGCCGCTCGCCGCACAAGCGGTTTCGGCCGGGGCCACCTGGCAACGGCCCTGGATCTGGAGTCGGCTCCGAACAACTTGACCAAGTCGCAACTGACGCGCTGGGCAACTGCGTGGCTCAACACCTACAAGCGCAAGTCGGGTCGCACGCCCTACCTCTACTCGTACACGTACTTCATCGAAACGCGCCTCAACCCCAGCTCGAGCCTGACCCGGTACCCCCTCTGGTTGGCCGACTACGGTCGTGGTCAGTCCAAGCCGGAATCAGTACGTGGGTGGCCCCGTCGCAAGACCAAACTCTGGCAGTTCACCAGCAGTGGCAAGCTACCTGGATCAGGGTCACGGACGATCGACCTTGACGTTTACCTCGGGTCAACGAAGAGCTTCCGAAAACGCGCACAACTCACCAAACGCGGCGCCCGTCGGTACGGGCTCTAGCCGAACCGACAGGTGGAGGACACAACATGACCACGACGGCAGATGTCATCGTCTTGGGCCTCGGCCCCGGCGGTGAACAGGTAGCGAACGACCTCCTGTCCGGTGGCCTCAGCGTCATCGGGATCGAAGCGGAACTCGTCGGCGGCGAATGCCCCTACTGGGGCTGCATCCCCTCAAAGATGGCGATTCGTGCAGCCACGACGCTGGCTGAAGGCCGGCGAGTGAACGAGTTGGCCGGAACTGCCACGATCACCCCAGATTGGAGCCCGGTTGCACAGCGGATCCGCGCCGAGGCAACCGACGATTGGAACGACCAGGTCGCGGTCGACCGATTCGTCGACGCCGGCGGCACTTTTGTTCGCGGCCGTGGCACGATCACCGGTACGCGAAGCGTCCGCGTCGGCGATCGAGACTTTGCTGCGACCCGCGCCTTGGTCATTGCCACCGGAACCTCAGCGGCGATCCCACCCGTGGACGGCCTGGCTGATCTCGACTACTGGACCAATCGCGACGCCTTGAAGACGGAAGCAGTGCCAGACTCCCTCGTCGTTTTGGGTGGGGGTGCTATCGGCTGCGAACTTGCGCAGGTGTTCCGACGATTCGGCGCTGAGGTGACGATCGTGGAATTCGCGCCCAGGCTGATCGCTGCCGAGGAGCCTGAGGCTGGCGAGATCCTGGCTCAGGCTCTCGTCGATGAGGGCATCACCGTTCGCCTGGGAGTGTC
>JAGNDY010000099.1 GCA_018003655.1 Candidatus Nanopelagicales bacterium | reverse complement strand
CCGATTACGCGTCATTCACACAGCTGCATGACACCGCCCAGGAGCAGTTGAAGGCGATCATTGAGGATGCGGCCAGTCAGGCTGACGCGGGCGAAGTCGAGCCCGACAGCATCACTGGCAAGATCGCGACCTTATATCGCGACTACCTCGACACCGAGCGTCTCAACGAGTTGGGACTCAGTCCGATTGCACCGCTGTTGGCCGAGGTGGATGCGATCGAGGCCGCCTCCGAACTCCCGGCACTGTTCGGGCGGATGGAACGCTCCGGAGTCTCCGGACCGCTGCAGGGATTCATCCACCAGGACAACCACGACTCGACCCGCTACCTGCTCGATCTGCGACAGGGCGGGATCTCGCTGCCCGATCGCGACTACTACTTGGAAGACAAGCACCGCGAGGCCCTTGACGCGTATCGGGCACACGTGGCGCGAATGTGGGAGTTGGCCGGGTTGGCCGACGAGGGATCCTGGGGCGACATCGCTGATCGCATCGTCGGGCTGGAGACGGCGTTGGCGACCATCCAATGGGATTCGGTGCGTAATCGTGACCCCCACGAGACCTACAACCTGGTTGATGTCGGGGCCCTCGACGAGTTGGCGCCGGCACTGCGGTTGTCGGACTACCTCACCAGCTTGGGGGTGATCGCGCGCGTCAACGAGGTAAATATCGGACAACCGGATTTCTTTACAGGGGTCTCCGGACTTCTGGCGACGGTGCCGTTAGCCGACTGGAAGCTGACCATCAAATGGTGGCTGGTCGCCTCCTCGGCTGCGTTGTTGACGCAGGAACTCGATGACGCGAACTTCGCGTTCTATGGGACCACCCTGCGCGGGATACCGACGCAGCGACCTCGCTGGAAGCGTGCTGTCGACTTGGCACAGTCGGCCCTGAGCGAAGCGCTCGGTCAGCTCTACGTGGAGCGGCACTTCCCACCGCAGAACAAGGAGCGGATGATCGAGCTGGTTGACAATTTGCTCGCGGCCTACGCGCAGTCCATCGATCAGCTTGAGTGGATGACCGAAACCACCAAGGCCAAGGCACACGAGAAGCTGGCAACGTTCCGCGCGAAGATCGGCTACCCCGACGATTGGCGGGACTATTCCGCACTTGAGATCATCCCCGGTGATTTGGTCGGCAACGTCATGCGAGCCACCGGATTCGAGCACGATCGCGAGGTGGCGAAGCTCGGAGGTCCCATCGATCGTGACGAGTGGTTCATGCCACCGCAGATGGTCAATGCCTATTACAACCCGGAAATGAATGAGATCGTCTTCCCGGCCGCAATTCTGCAACCGCCATTCTTCAACGCACAGGCCGACGACGCGATCAACTACGGCGCGATTGGCGCAGTGATCGGCCATGAAATCAGCCACGGCTTTGACGACAAGGGTTCGCAATACGACGGTCTGGGCAATCTGGTGGATTGGTGGACCGACGAGGACCGGAACGCTTTCGCCGAGCGAACCAATGCGCTTGTCGCTCAGTACGCCGAATATGAGCCGGTCGCCGGACACTGTCTCAACGGTGAACTCACCCTCGGGGAGAACATCGCGGACGTCTCCGGGGTCGCCGTGGCACTGCGCGCCTATCATCACAGCCTGGCAGGCGAACCCGGCCCCGTTATTGGCGGCCTGACGGCAGATCAGCGATTCTTCGCCTCCTACGCCCAGGTGTGGCGGGCTAAAGCTCGCGAAGAGGAGCACATTCGACGGGTGGCCATGGATCCTCATTCCCCGCCCGAGTTCCGGGTCACCGGGGTGCTGGTGAACAGTGACGAGTTCGTCGAAGCCTTCGATGTGAACGAGGGAGACGCCATGTGGCGCGACCCAACCGATCGGGTGCGGATTTGGTAATCCAGTCGATGCGAGCCGTTGTGGCGCCTCATGTCGCCAGCTAGCGAGGGTGTACCTCGACCGATTCGCACGTTCCATGGTCGCCACGGCCGAGCCAGTCCCTCTGGTGTCGCGGCGATGGCACGAGCGTGGCCGCGTATCGGGGTCGACATCGACGGACAGGTCGTCGATCCGGCCACCCTGTTCGACCCGCCACTGCCAGTTGTGCTCGAACTCGGTTCCGGCATGGGCGAGGCAGTGACGGCCATGGCAATTGCCGAACCAGACGTGGGGATATTTGCCGTTGACGTTCACACCCCCGGGATTGCGACCCTGGTACGCACATGTGAGCGCGAGGGACTCGCGAACGTTCGAGTGGCCCTCGGTGATGGGGTCGAACTGTTGCGCACGATGCTGCCACCTGACTCACTACGAGGCATCCGAGCGTATTTCCCGGACCCCTGGCCCAAGGCAAGACAGCAGAAGCGTCGCCTGATTCGCCACGATGTCGTGGCACTGTTCGCTGATCGCCTGGAACCGGGTGGATTCATTCACGTTGCGACCGATTGGGTTGGGTACGCCGACCAGATGCTCGAGGTGCTCAGCGATGAGCCCGCACTTCGCAACACGTACGACGGCTTCGCCCCCCGCCCCGAGTGGCGACCAGTCACGAAGTACGAGCAGATCGGCTTGGCAAAGGGGCACACAGTTCGAGATCTGATCTTCACCAAAGAGCCGCGAGGCTAGGTCTCAATCAACGTCACCCTCCCCGCGCTTGTAGCGTGGCCGCATGTCACCGCGGACCCTCGGTCTTATCCCTGTTCTGGCAATCTCACGCGGCAGAACGACGCTGCCGGACGAGAGCGGACAGGGAACCCAGCCGCGGGAAGTCTCCCCGGAAGACGCCATGGCAAGTTGGGAAGCGCAGGGTGCCCAACGCGTCCAGATCCGAGACGACGACGCCATCGCTGGGACGGGTGACAACACTGCGGTCGTCCGGCGGATCGTCCACCGCCGTCACAGCCGCGTCGTCGTCGATCTGGTTGCTGGTACGACCACCATCACCGAGCTCGATGACTGGCTGAAAACCGATGTCGACAGGATCGTGCTGGCCGCCTCCGTTGCGGCTGACTCGGATGCGCTGTCAGCGGCGATCGCGCGTGCACCGCACCGCATCAGCCTGGGCCTCGACGTGATGGGTGGCAGTCATCTTGTCTGTCCAGGGACCTCGTTGCAGGGTGCGGACCTGTGGGGCGCAATCCGGGGACTGGACGCACTAGGGGTGCCGCACTACACGGTGACCGATCTAGCCCACCACGATCACTGGAAGCACGGCAATCTGCATCTGATGGAGACGTTCTGCCAGACCTCCAACGCGCCAGTGACGTGCGGCGCTGGCGTCAAGACTCTGGCCGATCTCCACCAACTGCAACCGCTGGCCGCAAGCGGGCTGGACGGGGTGGCTATCGGTCACGCGCTGGAAATGGGCGCATTCAGCTTTGCCGATGCGATGGCGGCGCTGGAAGCACGTTACGACCCCTACCAATGGGGGCCAGCACAGCCGTAGGGCGGAGGTGCACGAGGTGGGTGAGGTGCGCTAGCTCGGGGGCGTCGGGGTGCGCGCTTCAGCTCCCCGTTGGTGCTCGCGACGGTGTGCCTTGCTGATCGGTTCGGCGGCTTCGACGCCAACCAAGTCGGCGGGCAGCGACGCGTCGATGTCATATGCGGGTAGCCACTGGCGCAGGAAGATCGTGACCATGCCGGCAGCGGGCAAGGCGAACAGTGCGCCCAGGGGGCCCGCCAACGCCCCGCCCAGCAACGCCGATCCGAATGCAACTCCGGCATTGATCTCCATCGTCTTGGAGCTGATGCGTGGGCTCAGGAGATAGTCGTGCAGTTGCTGGTAGAGGATGCCCCAGCCGAGCAGGATCAGCGCTGGTACCACCCCTCGTTCGGCCAGCACCACCAGCACGGGAATGGCGATCCCGACATAGCTGCCCACGACTGGGATGAACTCCACAAAGAACGCCCCGAAGAAGGCCAGCGGCAGCGCGTAGGTCACCGGCAGCCCGAGGGCGATCATGACGACGACCGACAACGACCCGGTGATGATCATGAGTAGCAGTCGGGAGTAGAAGTAGCCTCCCGTTTGAGTTATCGCGGTGTCCCACGCCAACAGGAATCGTTTCTGGGACTTGGCGTTCATCCGGTGAAGCAGGGTGTTGCGCAGTCGAGGTTCGTTTGTGGCGATCAGGAATGTGAACATCATGACGGTGAAGAACTCGAACAGGATCGTGACCGACGAACCGGCGACGCTGACGAGGCGACTCTTGCCGGAAGTCGTTGCCCAGTGCTCGATACTGGCGATGACATTCTGGCTGTTCTCCGTCGCTCCGCTGCCGACGCGGATGCCATGCTGGTTGAGTTGTTCGGCCCATTGAGGTACGTCAGCGCTGAGCTTGCTCGTCATGTCGATCAAGGCTGGAATCAGGAATGCGATCAGCAGGATCAGCGTTCCGAAGACTCCAATGAGAATCGCGCCCGCTGCTGCTCCCCGCTTCCAGTGGAAGCGACGGGCGAGTGCCTCGACGCCCGGGACCATCGCCAATGCCAGGAAACACGCAACAACGAGCATGATCGCCAAGGTGCTGGCCTGGTTGAGCACCCATAGCCCCCCCAACACAATGAGGACAATCCCCACGACCCGCCAGGTGGAGCCGACGACCGCCCGATAGAGCCACGGCGGGGTGTCCGTTGGATCGGCCATGTGTCCTCCATCGTCCAGGGCTCTAACCGCGGAGCTTAGGGCTCCTGCGGGCGGTGTCGCGCTTTGAGCCTTGTCGCGGGAGGGGCTACGTCTTTGCGACCACGGCCCGCAACTCGGGGTACCGATCGCGCAGTCGAGTCTCGATTCCCATCCGCAGGGTGTGCGTCGCCGCAGGACATCCCTTGCACGCCCCGGACAGTTCGAGGGTCACAACACCGTCGCTGACATCGAGCAGCGTCATGTGTCCACCATGTGAGGTGATGTAGTCGCCGACCTCACCGTCGAGGAGTTCGCTCACCCCTTGCACCAAGCGTGAGTCGGCGGGCCCGGACCGGTTGGCTGTGGGTGCGGCATCGACGATCCAGGGACCGTGCGCAAACGCGGCGTGCACTGCGTTGTCAACTTGGCCCGCCAGGCCATCCCAACTGGAGGTGTGCGGCGACCGCCACACTCTGATGGCGCCATCGCGTGTCTCAATCCGCGCCGCGGTGCCGGATTCGACAAGTGCTGCCAACGGAGCTGGGGTTCTGGGTGGTACATCCCCCCGTTCGACGCAAGTGGTGCCCAGCATCAAGTCGTCGCGGATGATCCAATCAATCGCACAGTCGTCGCTGGTCCGTTCGGCGTGGATTCGCGGTTGCCCGCACTGTGTTCCGCCGGCACCGTGGCCGTGACTGTTCATGCGAGTGCCGAGGCGATTGTGTGGGCAATCAACCCAGCCGTCCACGCGAGCACGAACATGTAGCCGAATGCGAAGGCCGGCCAGCGCCAGGAGTTGGTCTCTCGACGCATGACTGCGATGGTCGACATGCATTGCAGCGCGAATACAAAGAACACCAACAGGGCCGCTACGGTCGCGGAGTTGTAGACCCTTGAACCATCGGGGTTGGTTTGGCCTGCCAGCGCCTCACCGACGCTCTGGTCGCTGTCATCCTCTGCTGCGGAGATCTGGCCAAGAGTCGAGACGAAGACTTCGCGCGCACTCAACGAACTAATGATCGCCACATTGGTCTGCCAGTTGAACCCCAGTGGCTCGAACACCGGCTCCAGCGCGCGCCCAGCGGAGCCCGCGATTGAGTGCTCCAACTGGTAGCTGACGCTCTGTGCCGGGGGAATTGAATCCGGCGGAGTGACGACGGGGACGTGCAACAGAATCCACATCAGGATCGACGTCCCCAGAATGATCGTGCCGGCCTTGCGGAGAAAGAAGCGTGCCGAGTCCCACATCTGGATGAGAACCATCTTGAAACTCGGGACACGGTACGGCGGCATCTCCATGTAGAAGGGCAGCGTCTCGCCGCGCAGGCGGGTCCGCTTGAGAGTGGCCGCGATGAGCAGGGCTGAGAGGGTTCCGAGCAGATACAGCCCGAACAGCACCATTCCCTGCATCCGCAGAGGGCCGAAAACCGATGTGTTGGGAACGAAAGTGGCGATCAGCAATGTGTAGACGGGCAATCGTGCCGAACAGGTCA
>JAGNDY010000098.1 GCA_018003655.1 Candidatus Nanopelagicales bacterium | reverse complement strand
CTTGGGGGTCGTTGGGGTCAGTTACGTTCGGCGAGCCTGGGGCTCTGGCTGGCTTCTTGGGTCCACGGGTCTACCAAGTACTTGAGGGTGAAGCCTTCCCTGAAGGAGTCCAGACGACCGAGAACCTGGCTCGGTGCGGCGTCATCGACGGTGTCGTGGAACTGTCCGATCTGCGTGATCAGCTGTGCCGTCTTCTTGCGGTGGTCGGGAGCGGAACCCACACCGAGAGTCCACCCCTGTCACCCAATGGTGGCGCCACCGTCGAAGCGTCGCGCCATGACCGCAACGGACAAGACTGGGCCAATGTGCAGAGCACCCGCCGGCCAGATCGGCCTGGGATCCGGGATGTGCTCGGGGTCGCCGAGCAGGTCACGTCGTTGTCCGGCACCGGCGAAGGCGAGGCGTCAGCTGCCGTAGTTCTTGCGCTGTGCCAACTGCGCGGACACTCGGTCGTGTTAGTCGGTCAGGATCGGCAGGCTCAGCAAGCCGGTGTCGGTCTGGATGCCGCAGCCCTACGGGTTGCGCGCCGGGGCTTTGCACTGGCCAGCGAACTTCAGCTGCCGCTCGTGACGGTGATCGATACAGCGGGAGCCGAGTTGTCACCGGCCGCTGAGCAGGGCGCGCTTGCTGGCGAGATTGCTCGCTGCCTCGCTGACCTCAGCCTGTCGACGGTTCCAGCGGTTTCGGTGCTGTTGGGCATGGGCTGCGGTGGGGGAGCTCTCGCCTTTCTTCCAGCCGACCGGGTGCTGGCCGCTGAGCACTCGTGGTTGTCGCCGCTACCGCTGGAAGGTGCATCGGTCATCCGGTACCGCACGGCCGATCACGCAGCCAGAATGGCCGAGTTGCAGCGGGTCGGCGCAGCCGATCTCAAGGCGGCCGGAATCGTTGACCAACTCATCGCCGAGCGACCGGACGCAGCGGACGAATCCGATGCGTTCACGTCTCGTGTGGTGGAGGCCGTGGCTGATCAACTTGACGACCTCACGCGACTGTCAGCATCGCAACGGCGGGCGATCAAGCGAGCCCGGTACGGCGCCGGGTCAACGTGAGTGCCCGCGAATCCGACGCTGATCCCGGTCAGACGCAGCCGGACATGACGCAGGACCGTTTCCGGGGTAGGTCGATTCCGTCGTCGCCGTTCAGTGGCGACGACGGTCAGGCCGCACCGGCAGTGATCGACGCATTGTCGGCGTACCAGGCGGGGACGCTGGACAAATACGCGGCCGTCGCAGTCCTCGCGGATACACGGCTATTCGTTCCCGTCGTAGCCGTACTGGATACCTCGGAAGAGTCCGAGGACGGTCAGGAGGTCGAGAAGGACAGTCACATGGCCACGGTCAGTGTCCAAGGCCCGCACGGCGAACGGGGGTTGCTGGCGTTCACCTGCGACTCGGCGCTCACGGCCTGGTCCGCAGTGGCACGTCCCGTCCCCGCACTTGCGCGCTCGGTGGCGGCGGCGGCCCTCGACGAGGGCGCCGACGTCTTAGTCATTGATGCGCAAACCGACCACACCTTGATGGTGGATTTGCCGGGGATACTCGCGTTGGCCCAGGGCCGCGAGTGGCTTGCGCCGATCACGGATCCACAGGTTCAGGAGGAAATCTCGTCCTGTATTGGTGCCGTTTCGATGCCGGTTGATGTGGCCTTCGAACTGCGCCCAGGAACCGGTGGCGCGGAACTGCATTTGGTGCTGCTGGCGGCACCCGATGGCAACCGCGAGCAGGTTGCTGCGGTCGCTGCTGGCGTTGCCAGGCAGCTCGCAGAGTCGGAATTGCTACGAGCTCGCCTCGTTGGCGGAGTTCAATTGACTGTCGAGCTCCTCACACCCGGGGCGGGTTCCTGAGTGACTCACCAGGTCCTGTGCCGGGATCATCCGGGATCGCCGACGCTTCCCGGAACGCAAGTTGAAGCGACTTAAGGCCGTCGCGAAGCGGTCCGGCGTGGGCGGATCCCAGGTCTGGGGCGCTGGCATGGATCAGCCCGGCGAGCGCATTGATGAGGATCCTGGCCTCGGCCAAATCCGGGCCAGCGTCCTCGGAGATATCCTCAGCCAGGCCGCATCGCACCGCTGCGGCGCTCATCAGGTGGATGGCTACTGTCGTAACAACCTCAACCGCGGGAACTTCGGCGATGTCGCGAGCCGCCGAGGCCTCGGAATTGTCGTCGGTGGTTTGCTCGTGACTCATGCTGTTACCCTTACAGACGAAGCTTCCCTCCGTCACACCGGAAGTCAGGTCACCGCAGGTCGGGTGCCCGGCTGGTGCTCAGGCGACTGGGTCCGCGGTCGGGGGCTTCAGGCAAAGCGGAGTGATCTCCCACCTGGCAACTTGCAGTTGACTCAGGTCCCAGGCGTTTCGGCGTTGTTGGGGGCGTCGAGAGGCGCCGGTGGCTCACTGCGAAGAGTTAGGCAGTTGAAGTCCACGAACTTAAGGAGGCGCTATCAGCGTCGAACCCCGCATCAACGAGCGGATTCGAGTCCCGGAAGTACGGCTCGTAGGTCCAGCCGGCGAGCAAGTTGGAATTGTGCGTATCGAAGATGCGCTACGACTTGCAGCTGAGTCTGATCTTGACCTCGTCGAAGTAGCCCCAACTGCCAGGCCTCCGGTCTGCAAGTTGATGGACTTTGGCAAGTTCAAGTACGAGGCCGCAATGAAGGCGCGCGAAACCAGGCGAAACCAAACGAACGTCATCATCAAAGAGATGAAGCTTCGGCCCAAGATCGATCCGCACGACTATGGCACCAAGAAGGGCCACATCGAGCGTTTCCTCAAAGCCGGTGACAAAGTCAAGGTGACGATCATGTTCCGCGGACGCGAGCAGTCGCGTCCCGAACTCGGATTCCGCCTACTGTCCAAGCTCGCGGAAGACGTCGCTGACATCGGAGTAGTCGAGTCCGCACCCAAACAAGACGGACGCAACATGATCATGGTGATCGGGCCGCTCCGCAAGAAATCAGAAGTCCGGTCGGCCAAGGAACAGGCCGACGCAGAAGCATCCGACGAACACGTCGTCGAAGACACCAGGGAGTAACACGCATGCCAAAGATGAAGACCCATAGTGGGGCGAAGAAGCGATTCAAAGTGACGGGGTCAGGCAAGATCACCCACGAGCAGGTCAACAAGCGCCACCTCCTTGAGGTCAAAAGCTCACGACGCACCCGTCGCCTGCAGCAGGACAAAACGCTCGCGAAGGGCGACGAAAAGACCGCCAGGCGCCTGTTGGGTATGCGCTAAGCGCCCAACTACCTCGTATCTTCCAAACCACGATCGACGACTGGCGGGATGCCAGTCGCTAACGCAAGGAGAAAGTTGTGGCACGCGTCAAGCGCGCAGTCAATGCGCACAAGAAGCGTCGGGCAGTCCTCGAGCGCGCCAGCGGTTACCGCGGCCAGCGATCCAGGCTGTACCGCAAGGCGAAAGAACAAGTCACCCACTCGATGGTGTACTCCTACCGTGACCGTCGCGCGCGCAAGGGTGAGTTCCGTCGCCTGTGGATTCAGCGGATCAACGCGGCCGCCAGGGCCAACGGGATGACCTACAACCGGTTCATTCAGGGCCTCAAGGCAGCTGAAATCGAAGTCGATCGTCGCATGTTGGCCGAGTTGGCTGTGAACGATTCAGCGGCTTTCAGCGCACTCGTGCAGATCGCCCGCGACGCTGTCGTGGTCGAGTCACCCGCCGCCTAGCCCAGCTGCTCGAACCTACAGTGAGCCTCGCTGACGCGCAGACTGCGAGTGCGGCCAGTCTCCGTCGGGCCCGCGCACTCAAACGCAAGGCCGAACGGCAGGCACAGGGACGATTCCTGACCGAGGGCCCGCAGGCCGTGCGGGAGGCGCTGCGCGCGGCGCTCGCGTTGGAACTGTTCGTCGACCAACGCAACGAGTCGCCAAGCCATGGCGAATTGACCCAGGACGCACGCGCCCAAGGCCTCCCCGTCCAGTTGGTCAGTGACGATTTCGCCGGCTTGACCGACACGGTCACCTCACAAGGGATCGTCGCGATTACGGCGATGGTTGAGCAGCCGACGCTTGCTGTTTTCGCTGCGTCGTCGCCGACACTGGTCGCCGTTGCAGTCGCACCGGCCGATCCGGGCAACGTTGGCACGCTTATCCGGATCGCCGACGCCGCCGGGGCCGACGGCGTGATACTGACGTCGGGCAGTTGCGATCCATACAACAGCAAGGCGGTTCGGGCCAGCACTGGTTCAATCTTCCATCTGCCAGTCCTCACCGGATTTACCTTCGAGCAAGTGCGAGCGGCACTTCCAGTCGAATTGTGTCGGTTCATCGCAACGTCGGGGGCTGCTGAAGTCGAGCTCTTTTCCGACCAGCTCCACGACGTGATCGCGGCACCCGCAGCGTGGGTCTTCGGCAATGAGGCCCATGGCTTGGACGCAGAGGTTGTGGCCGCGTGCGACTTGGCAGTTCGCATCCCAATCTACGGTCACGCCGAGAGCTTGAACGTTGGCGCTGCTGCGGCAGTGTGCCTCTACGCATCCGCCATTGCAGCAAGATGAGGTTGAGAGGAAGTCAAAGCCACTCACGGTCGCCCGTTCCGACGCGGGACCGCTGGCGTGGGTTGTATCAATCGTGGAGGTTTCCTGGCAAGTTTGGCGGGGTAACCTGGCGTGGAAGATGTGAATGAGCCCAGTTCGGACCTCGTGGAGGACACCCAAATGTCGTACTACAAAATGCCAATCATGGATGACAGCGGCTTCGTTGTTGTCGATTCCTACGACCAGTCGCAGGATCCAGCCGAATGGCTAGCCATCGAGTATGTGGACTGGAAGTCCTCTGGTGACACCCGTTTCTCGCCGCTCGCCTCGGCATATGGCGACCTTGAGTGCGATGGCTTCTGGAACCACACACCAGCCAAGACCGACAAGGACGGCGTCTGGGTCGAGCAGAACGTCGAACTCGGCCCGCGCCTCGTCGAGCGCGCCAAGGAGCCTGGTGTCAACATCGGTCGCTGCCGCGTCATCGAACTGCAGCCCAACACCTACGCCGACGCGATCCACAATTTGCACATTGATGACAACAACCGCCTCAACCCCGATGGCACGGGGTGGATCGTGCGTGCCTTCTTCAACCTCACCGATGACCAGGATTCAGTCATGATCCTGCGCGAGGACAAAAATGACCCCGCGACGGAGACGCGCGTGCCGCTACCTGCCGGAACGCAGGCGGTCATTGACACCCAGCGGCTCTACCACGCGGTGTGGCACCCAGGTGACCAGCCGCGGTACTGCTTAATCACGTCCTACGAGTCGGCCCCCGACCTTGAGGCGTGGATCGATGCGCGCCATCCCATCACGCGAATCGACTCACCGCCGGTCCCGAAGGCGGAACTCGCCGAAGCCAACCGGCGCCAGGCCGAGCGCGATCAGCAGGCTCCCAAGCCTGAGGTCATGTCAGAGGCCTGATCGACGGTCGTTGTGGGGAGTTCAATCCGCCCCAACTAGACTCCGGGGCGGATCGAGGAGCAGATGTCAGCGCCAAACAAAGACTATGACCCAGTAGAAGTCAGTGCCTTGGATCCGGCAGCGATTGCGGCCGCCCAAGCGTCGGCCGAGGCAGCGGTTGCACAAGCGTCCGATCTTGCCGACCTCAAACAGGTTCGGATCGACCATGCCGGGGACCGGTCTGCGTTGGCCCTGGCCAATCGCGAGATTGGCGCATTGCCGCCGGCAGCCAAGGCGGAAGCCGGCAAGCGGGTAGGAAAGGCGCGTGGAGCGGTTCGGGCGGCGATTGAGCGTCGCCAGAGTGAGCTTGAGGCCGAACACGACGCCCGCGTTTTGGTTGAAGAGGCTGTTGATGTCACCCTGCCGTCTGATCGCACGCCGATCGGAGCCCGCCACCCCTTGACTGCGGTCGCCGAGCACCTCGCTGATGTCTTCGTCGCCATGGGTTACGAGGTCGCCGAAGGTCCCGAGGTTGAGGCTGAGTGGTTCAACTTCGACGCGCTCAATATGGCGCTAGATCACCCGGCCCGCACCATGCAGGACACCTTCTTCGTTGACTCACCTGACAGTTCGGTGGTGCTGCGAACTCACACCTCGCCGGTCCAAATTCGGGCACTGCTCGATCGGGAGTTGCCGGTCTACGTTGTCTGCCCGGGACGCGTTTACCGAACTGACGAGTTGGATGCCACGCACACCCCGGTCTTCCACCAGATCGAGGGACTCGCCGTGGACGAGGGCATCACGATGGCCGACCTCAAGGGCACGCTCGATCACCTGGCGG
>JAGNDY010000097.1 GCA_018003655.1 Candidatus Nanopelagicales bacterium | reverse complement strand
CAAATCGGCGCACCACCGAAGAGAACACAAGGAGATTTACATGGCACGAGCAGTCGGAATCGACCTCGGAACCACCAACTCAGTCGTCTCCGTCCTTGAAGGCGGCGACCCAACAGTTATCGCGAATGCCGAGGGCGCCCGCACGACGCCGTCGGTTGTCGCGTTCGCCAAGAACGGCGAGGTCCTCGTCGGAGAGGTCGCCAAACGGCAGGCCGTCACCAACGTTGACCGCACCATTCGTTCAGTCAAGCGCCACATGGGAACCAACTGGTCCGTCGACATCGACGGCAAGAGCTACACCGCGCAGGAGATCAGCGCGCGAGTTCTGGGAAAGCTGAAGCGCGACGCCGAGGCCTACCTGGGCGAGCCAGTCTCCGACGCCGTCATCACTGTCCCGGCGTACTTCAACGACGCCCAGCGCCAAGCGACCAAAGAGGCCGGCGAGATCTCCGGACTCAACGTCCTGCGCATCATCAACGAGCCCACTGCCGCTGCGCTCGCCTACGGGCTGGACAAGGCCGAGAAGGAAGAGACCATCTTGGTCTTTGACCTCGGTGGCGGAACTTTCGACGTGTCCCTGCTTGAGATTGGCGACGGGGTCGTTGAGGTCAAGTCCACCAGTGGCGACAACCACCTCGGTGGTGACGACTGGGATGCCAAGCTCGTCGACTACCTGGTGACGCAGTTCAAGAACGCTCACGGTGTCGATCTGGCCAAGGACAAGATGGCCATGCAGCGTCTACGTGAGTCTGCTGAGAAGGCCAAGATCGAACTGTCGAGCTCCAACCAGACGGCGATCAACCTGCCTTACATCACGGCATCGGCCGACGGCCCGTTGCACTTGGACGAAACGCTCAGCCGCGCGCAATTCCAGGCAATGACCCAGGACCTCTTGGATCGTTGCAAGAAGCCGTTTGAGCAGGTCATCAAGGACGGCGGCATCAAGGTCGACGACATCCACCACGTCGTGCTTGTTGGCGGCTCGACCCGGATGCCAGCAGTAGCTGACCTGGTCAAGAGCATGACCGGCAAGGACGCGAACAAGGGCGTCAACCCGGACGAGGTCGTCGCGATTGGCGCCGCACTTCAGGCCGGTGTGCTCAAGGGCGAAGTCAAGGATGTCCTGCTGCTTGACGTCACCCCGCTGTCGCTGGGCATCGAGACCAAGGGCGGCATCATGACCCGCCTGATCGAGCGCAACACCACCATCCCGACCAAGCGCTCGGAGACCTTCACGACTGCCGACGACAACCAGCCGTCGGTGCTCATCCAGGTCTTCCAGGGCGAGCGCGAGATGGCGTCCTTCAACAAGAAGCTCGGCACCTTCGAGCTCACCGGGTTGCCGCCGGCGCCGCGTGGTTTGCCGCAGATCGAGGTCACGTTCGACATCGATGCCAACGGCATCGTGCATGTGTCGGCTAAGGACTTGGGCACGGGCAAGGAGCAGTCGATGACGATCACCGGCGGCTCCGGTCTGCCAAAGGACGACATCGAACGGATGATGCGCGAGGCCGAGGAGCACGCTGAGGAAGACGCTCGTCGTCGCGAAGAGGTCGAGGTGCGCAACGGTGCCGAAAGCCTCGTCTACCAGACCGAGAAGTTCATCGCCGATAACGCCGACAAACTCCCGGATGAGGCCAAAGAGAACGTCAGCGGTCCACTCGATGAGTTGAAGAAGGCCCTTGAGGGCACCGACACCGAGGCGATCAAGACCGCGTCGGAGAAGGTTGCCACCTCGAGCCAAGCTCTTGGTGCTGCGCTCTACGCAGACCAAGCGGCTGCGGCCGACGGTGGCGCACCTGGTGGCGACGGTGGCGAAGGTTCCGCGTCTGACGATGACGAAGAGGTCGTCGAGGCCGAGATCGTCGACGAGGACGAGAAGAAATGACCGAGTCCTCGCCGGACAACCACGACGAGGCGGCTGACGGTGTTCGCATCACGGACAAGCGTCGAATCGACCCGGAGACCGGAGCGTTGAGTGAGCCCGCTCCGGCCTCCGAGGCCGACGCCGCCACGGAGGCGGTCCAGGGCGAAATCATCGAAGTCGAGAATGGCGAGGTCTTGTCCGAAGACGTCGAGGATGCGGCCGAAACGGCAGGTGCGCAGGCACGCGTTGCCGAGTTGACTGGGGACCTGCAGCGCATCACCGCGGAGTACGCCAACTACCGAAAGCGAGTCGATCGCGACCGCGAGCTGAACCGCGCGTTGGCTGTCGGTGCGGTGCTCAACGAGTTGCTGCCAGTGCTTGATGACATCGATCGGGCGCGCCAACACGACGAGTTGACGGGCGCTTTCAAGTCCGTCGGCGAGGCCCTTGAGGCGACGACAACGCGGCTGGGTTTGACTCGTTACGGAGTTGCCGGTGATCGATTCGATCCGGAGTTGCACGAAGCACTGACGCAGGCCCCGTTGCCTGAGGGAATCGTCGCTGCCGAAGACCCTGACGCAGGCACTCCGGCCGGGCCGGTCTGCTCGCAGATCTTTGAGCCCGGCTACCGGCTCAACGATCGCGTCATCCGTCCAGCTCGAGTCGCAGTCACCGAGTGACAGAGGCGCATCGGGCAGACACGGCGCCGGAGGAGGCGCCTGAGGCAAGCACGCCGCCGAGAGGAGGGACGACAGATGGCACCGGAGGGTGAGGGCATCCGTCGGGAGTGGCTCGACAAGGACTACTACAAGTCGCTGGGCGTCTCCAAGAAGGCGGAAGCTGCCGAGATCAAGAAGGCCTATCGCAAGCTCGCGCGCGAACTGCATCCGGACGCGAACCCGGACAACAAGAAGGCCGAGGATCGCTTCAAGGAAGTGACTGAGGCGTACGACGTGCTTGGCGATGCAGAAACGCGCCGCAAATACGACGAAGCCCGGGAAATGTACGGCGGAAGCGGCACGGGTGGCTTCGGCCGAGGTGGCTTCGGCCGTGGCGGTCGCCAACCCAGTGGCGGAGCTCAGACGTTCGACGCCTCGGACTTCGGCGATCTGTTCGGCCAAGGTGGCGCCGGCGCCGGCGGGGGCGGTTTCGGTGACGTGCTCGGTGGGTTGTTCAACCGAGGTGGCCGTAGTCGCTCGCCGCGTCGTGGCTCGGACATCGAAAGTGAAGTGACGATGGGTTTCCGCGATGCGCTGCATGGCGTGACGCTGCCGTTGCGGCTGAGCACAGAAGGAAGCTGTCAGACCTGTGGCGGGTCAGGCTCACGCCCAGGGACCGCACCGAAGGTGTGTCCTGCGTGCCAGGGAGCCGGTGCCGTGGTTCATAACCAGGGCGGCTTCGCGTTTTCCGAGCCCTGCGAGACGTGCCGCGGACGCGGTGTCATCATCGACGACCCATGCCCGACCTGCCACGGAACCGGCCATGGGACGAGTTCCCGCACCATCCATGCCCGCATTCCCGCTGGCGTTCGCGATGGCCAGAAGATCAAGCTCAAGGGCAAAGGTTCGCCGGGCGAGAACGGTGCCCCCAATGGCGACCTCTACATCGTGGTCCACGTGACTGCCGACCAGGTTTTCGGGCGCGACGGAATGAACGTGACGCTCAGCGTCCCGATTGCATTCGACGAGGCTGCTTTGGGCGCCAACGTCAAGGTGCCAACCCCGGATGGTTCATCGGTGACCCTGAAGATCCCCGCGGGAACTTCCAACGGTCGCAAGTTCCGCGTGAAGGACAAGGGCGCGCACCCGCACAGCGGCAAGCACGGTGACTTGATTGTGACGGTGCAAGTCGCTGTCCCGTCGGCGTTGGGCGACGAGGCGAAAGCGGCCGTCGAGGCCCTGCGCGAAGCACGCGGCTCGGAGGATCCGCGAGCAGAACTATTCGCCAAGGTAGGTGATGCGTGATGGCTGCCCGCTCCTTTGACGACAACCAACCGGTCTACGTCATTTCGGTGGCCGCCGATCTAGCCGGTCTGCATCCCCAGACCCTGCGGCAATACGACCGGCTCGGCCTCGTGTCACCCGACCGGGTAGGTGGACGCAACCGGCTGTACTCAATGCGCGACATCCTGCGACTTCGCGAGGTCCAGCAGCTCGCCGCGGAGGGGATGAACCTCGCTGGCATTCAACGCGTGTTGGAGCTGGAGAACGAGGTCGCTTCACTGCGAGCGCGGCTTGCGCAACTCGAACGGCACAAGTCATCCACTGCGCTGGTCGTCTGGCGCCCGCAACGGCGGAGGTAAACCCGA
Source organism: Candidatus Nanopelagicales bacterium (assembly GCA_018003655.1). Lineage (NCBI taxonomy): Bacteria > Bacillati > Actinomycetota > Actinomycetes > Candidatus Nanopelagicales > Candidatus Nanopelagicales bacterium. Next base: position 2,074 of record JAGNDY010000097.1, on the reverse strand, counting down.
TGGATATGCAATTCACCACCCGGACGCAGGAGGCGCTGACCTCCGCGATGCAACTGGCGGCGGCCAACGGCAATCCCGAGGTCACCTCCGCGCACATTCTGTTGGCCCTGTTGCAACAAGGCGATGACGGAATTGCGGCGGCATTGTTGGAAGCGGTTGGTTCTGATCGCACCGCGCTACTCGGCAAGACTCGCGAGCTGGTTGCCAAACTCCCAAGCGCGACGGGCGGTGCCAGTCCGCAGTTGTCCCGCGACGGACTTGCCGCCGTCCAGACAGCGCAGGAGTTCGCCCAGGAACGTGGCGACGAGTACGTCTCCACCGAGCACTTGCTCATCGGCCTGGCTCGCAAGGGCGGCCAAAGTGTGGAGGACGCACTCGCCAACTCCGGAGCCAACCCCGAGGCGCTCATCGATGCGTTGAGCAACGTTCGTGGAGCGACCCGAGTCACCAACGCCGACCCGGAAGGTAGCTTCCAAGCGCTGGAGAAGTACGGCATCGACCTCACAGCGCTGGCGCGCGAAGGCAAGTTGGATCCGGTTATCGGTCGAGACAGCGAGATCCGTCGCGTCGTTCAGGTGCTGAGTCGTCGAACCAAGAACAACCCGGTTCTGATCGGCGAGCCCGGCGTCGGCAAGACCGCCGTGGTCGAGGGCTTGGCGCAACGGATCGTTGCCGGCGACGTGCCCGAGTCACTGCGCGGCAAACGCCTGATCTCGCTCGACCTCGGCGCGATGGTGGCCGGTGCCAAGTACCGCGGCGAATTCGAGGAGCGCCTCAAGTCGGTATTGGAAGAGATCAAGGGCTCAGACGGCCAAGTCGTGACCTTCATTGATGAACTGCACACGGTGGTGGGTGCTGGCGCCAGCGGGGAGGGGGCGATGGACGCGGGCAACATGCTCAAGCCAATGCTCGCTCGCGGCGAACTGAGGATGGTTGGCGCGACCACGCTGGACGAGTACCGCCAACACATCGAAAAGGACGCCGCGCTCGAGCGCCGATTCCAGATGGTGTTGGTCGGCGAGCCAAACGTCGAGGACACCGTCGGCATCCTGCGCGGACTCAAGGAGAAGTACGAGGCGCACCACAAAGTCGCCATCGCTGACTCAGCCCTGGTTGCCGCGGCGACGCTGTCCGATCGCTACATCACCGCGCGCTTCCTGCCAGACAAAGCCATCGACCTCATCGATGAGTCAGCGTCTCGCCTGCGAATGGAGATCGACTCCTCGCCGGCGGAGATCGACGATCTGCAGCGCTCGGTTGACCGATTGCGGATGGAGGAACTCGCCGTCGCCAAGGAGACCGACGAGGCCTCCATGGCGCGGCTCGAGAAGATCCGAGCAGACCTGGCGGACAAGGAAGAGGCGTTGCTGGGCTTGCGGGCGAACTGGGAGCAGGAGAAATCCGGCCTCGACCGCGTCGGCGAGATCAAGATGCGCATCGACGAGTTGCGCATGGTTGCTGATCGCGCCCAACGCGACGGTGACTTTGAGCAGGCCTCACGCATCGTCTACGCCGACATCCCCGCGCTGGAGAAGGACCTGGTCGAGGTGACCGCGCAGGCGAATGCCCGCTCGGCGATGGTCAAGGAAGAAGTCGGTCCAGCTGACATTGCTGAGGTGGTGGCGTCGTGGACCGGGATTCCGGCTGGCCGCCTGCTTGAGGGCGAGAGCGAGAAGCTCTTGCGAATGGAAGAAGAGATCGGCAAACGGGTGGTCGGCCAGGTCGATGCCGTCCGGTCGGTGTCTGACGCAGTCCGGCGGGCGCGAGCCGGCATCTCCGACCCCAACCGCCCGACCGGTTCGTTCCTGTTCCTCGGTCCCACCGGCGTGGGAAAGACCGAGCTTGCCAAGGGTCTGGCGGACTTCCTATTCGACGACGAGCGGGCCATGATCCGCATCGACATGAGCGAGTACGGCGAGAAGCACTCGGTCGCGCGCCTAGTCGGTGCACCTCCTGGCTATGTCGGGTACGAGGAGGGCGGTCAACTCACCGAGGCAGTTCGCCGTCGGCCCTACTCAGTGGTGTTGCTCGATGAGGTGGAGAAGGCCAACCCGGACGTCTTCAACATCCTGCT